>JALOOK010000274.1 GCA_025454445.1 Oscillatoria sp. Prado101
AAACTTTTGCCTCTCTCCCGAAGCCTTAATTGAGAAACCCGGTTTCTTAGCCCCCGCCAGAAACCGGGTTTCTGCGAAAACTTTTGCCTCTCTCCCGAACCCTTAATTGAGAAACCCGGTTTCTTAGCCCCCCAGAAACTTAATTGAGAAACCCGGTTTCTTAGCCCCCCCAGAAACTTAATTCAGAAACCCGGTTTCTTACCTCCCCCAGGCGCACGCCGCATCCCGGAGATCGGCATACTTTAAGTCCGCATCCTCTAGTTTGGCGTCGCAGAGGTTGGCTCCCCTTAAATTAGCATGCCTGAGGTTAGCTCCCCTTAAGTCAGTTTGCCTCAAGTCGGCGTTGCTCAAGTTGGCGCGAAATAAGGTAGCATCCTGTAAATTAGCATTTCTTAAATCAGCGCCGCTCAAATCTGCTGCGTATAAAAATGCTTCCTTTAGGTTGGCTTCCCTCAAGTTGGCTTCCCTGAGGTTGACTTCATCTAATTCCGCTTGTTTGAGGTTGGCACTCTCTAAGTCAGCACCACTCAGGTTGGCATACCTGATAGAGGATCTCTTGAGGTTGGCGCGATGTAAGTCTGCGAACCTCAAGTCGGCTTCTCTCAAATCCTCACCCTCTAAGTTGGCGCGACTTAAATCGCATCTCGGACATGCTTTTGTGTCTAGCAACCGATTGATATCGTCACTGTTTTGAGCTAGCACCGGCACCGCTAACCACACGGGCACTAACAAATTTACAATTGCGATCGGGCTGGCGTTCATAATTCTGTGCATCCAGGACATTTTGTTGCTATTTCAAAAGCCGTTATTATCTGGCTACTAACTATCGCAGATGCACATTTATTACATAGATATCGGCCTTCAGTCAGGACAAAAGTGCCGGCAATCGCAAGCCGTTGATCGTAAAAAAACTTAACATTTGGGCGGCACCCCTGCGGGAAGCCAGATTTGCCGGGGCGAACAGCTACCCCTACCCGCTGGAACGCTTGTTGACTTTTAAATCAACACGCCCTATACTGCTAGATAGCCGGCAGTGGGGATGTCCCTGATTCCGCGCTAAACCCATCCCAGCTGAGGAGGTTGCCCATGTTGACCGAAATCGCCAGCACCCAGCAGCGAGCTTTAGAAATTCTGGAGCGTCTCAAACCTTTGTATTCCGACGCGCCTTGTCCCCTCAATTACGAAAACCCGCGCTCAGCTGTTACTCGGCGTGATTATGGCGGCGCAGTGCACTGACGCGCTGGTGAACAAAGTCACCCCGGAACTGTTTCACCGGCTCCCCGATGCGGCGGCTATCGCTGCAGCTAATATAGCAGAAATAGAAGCGATTGTCAAGCCGGTGACATTTTACCGCAACAAAGCGAAGAACATCAAAGCAACTTGCCGGCTGCAGGTGGAGCGATTTGCAGGTCAGGTGCCGCAAAGCATTGAGGAGTTGGTCACATTACCGGGTGCCGCCAGAAAAACGGCCACGATGGTGCTCCATTACGCTTTCGGGATTGATGCCGGTGTGACGGTGGACACTCATGTGAAGCGGTTGAGCGAGCGCCTGGGTTTTAGCAAACAAACCGATTTGGAGCGAATTGAGAAAGATTTGATGCACATCCTGCCCCAGTCTGAGTGGGGAAATTGCTTTGTTTGCCTCACCTATCACGGGCGGACGGTGTGTGAGGCCCAAAAGCCAGCTTGCGACCAGTGTCCGGTCGCCAGTTTGTGTCCCAGCAATCCATTAAAAAATTAATCATTAAAACTGAAGAAATCTTTCTTCAATTTTTAATGTTTAATTTTCACTGTTCAATTTCCCCGACGCCCATCAGCTGCTTGAGCGTGTCCAGACCTTTCTTGACGCGGCGGGAAACTGTCACCGCACTAATCCCCAAGCGATCTGCGGTTTCCTTTTGAGTCAAATCATAGAGAAACACGAACTCAAGAATCTGGCGAGTTTTCTCCTCAAGCGTTGCCAGCGCTTGCTGCAAGCGAATCACGTCTTCCTGCGCCAGCTGGAAACTGCGGTAGTGAGGATCTGGCATCAGTTCCCCCAAGGAGGTAGTGCCTTCTTCCTCATCCTGCATCGGCGCATCCAGACTGAGAGGGGCGCGATTGCGAGTGGCCAGCTTGACTTCTTGCCATTCAGTAACAGCAACTCCCAAAGCAGCTGCCACTTCCGCATCGGTGGGCTGGCGCATCAGCTTGGCTTGCAGCGCCGGCATCAGGCTGGCAGCCTGACTTTGCAGTTCCAGCCACTGGCGGGGAATGCGGACTGAAGGGCTTTTATCTCGCAGGTAGTGCTGAATTTCCCCCCGGATGTAGGGGATGGCAAAGGAACTGAAAGCGTGTCCCTTGGACATGTCAAACCGCTCAATTGCCCGAATTAAACCGATGCAGCCGACCTGAAGCAAGTCCTCATAGCTTTCCCCGCACTGGTTGTGCCAGTGGTGGACTTCTTTTCTGACCAGTCCAAAATTGATTTCAACCAACTTGTTGCGCAGTTCCTGCGATCGGGAATTCTGGTACTGGCGCAATAGTTCCAAGCTTTCACTTTTCAGTTCGTTGGTGACTGTAGTAGCCATGATGAGATTCTGGTTGGTAGAGCACTTCAAAAACGATGCACCTAACTCAGTTTGACTGAGTGCTGATAGAACCGCTGTGACCGAAAGCACGTCTAATACTGATAAGCAGCACTTTCTCAGCAGCACTCCTATTCTCTAGCTAGGCGAGGAAAGAATCAATATGGCTGCTGTGGCCGGTTCTCAATGGGATTTTGTAGCTGCAATCCAGCCTTTTCGAGATTTTAGACTGCAGTCAGACAGAGTTACCCATCTTTTATTAGATTAAATCTAATAAACCAGCCACAACCGTGTTTTTACGGATTTTTTTAGGATCTCGGGCTGTGCCTTGTGGAGTCTGCAACCCCGGCTGCCAGACGGCAATCGGCCTGGGAGCGTGGTTGGCCTGCGGAGGGCGAGCCGTTTCGCGGCGGCTGCCCTTCCCAGTAATTTTACGGAGAAGTGAGGCTGCTGGGGGCGTGTAAGCACCCTCAGCAGTGAGAGAGCAGCAGTTACGACGCGGATTGAACCCGACCGTAAAACACGCCGCGAATCTTGACTTCTAGAGGTTCTTGGGCTCCCAGGTCAGTATCGGAGGGCTGTTCGCTTTCAAAGATGCCAGCAATCTCACCCGTGGCGCTGTCAACCTTGGAGATTTGCAGGGAAATTTTGCCCTTGCTGACCTCAGCACGCTTGACGTTAGCCCGAATTAGCTCCTCACGGTCGGCACCGGCTGGGGTGGCCACGGCGTTGTCATAGCCGGTGGCTTCCCCGCGACCTTTGGGATCGAGGAAAGAAGAGCCCCGATAGGAGGGGACTTTGAACTGCCCTTCAAAGTCAGTGGAAGTGTTAATCTCGTTCAGCCCGGGCTGGCTTGTGGCCACTAAATTTTTGATGGTGAACAGGAAAGGCACTCCCTCGCCCCCAGGCAGCTGCACTGTGATGGCTTGAAAGTCTATCCCATCCTTTTCCTCAAAGGTGAGGGAACCATCGGAGCCAAATTTCAGTGACCCTTGGATCTGGGTGAGAGTGGAAGTGTACCGAGTCAGCAACTTACCCGGAACAAATTCCGCCTCTTGCCGCTTATTGAGGGGTTCTTCCTTAACAAAAAAGCTAGTGGGCTGCAGGCACAGATCCGACAAGACGTAGGACTTGCCCGACTCGATGGCAATAGCACCGCGAGAAGTTTCTTGCAGTGTGGGACAGTTATTGGCGAGCCCGGTGCCTTTGATCTGATCGTAGGTCAGGGGGCCATTAGTCTCAGGCCCTTGACTGCAAGCTGTGAGCACACCCAAGCAGAGGGCCAGGAAAGCAACGATAATAGCGCGATATCTCATGGTCAATCTCAATTTCAAGCGCGAAATTCTCCAATCTGAAAATAGTCCCATTTCTCAGAGCCAAATATAAACAGGCTAATCAATTTGGGTTTAAGCAACTCTGCTGTTGGGCTGACGCCCAAAAGCTGCAGTGTTACGGCTTGGATGTACTGCCAGACATCCCTTATCCCTGGGCACGATTGACTGGAGAGCGTCAACTGCGCTCGGGATTACTTTTGTGCCGACGCCAAAAGCTGCCGCCAGCGAGCCTGACTGTCAATCGCTGCTCGCAGCGGTGCAATGCCGCCGGTCGCTGGAATGCTGTGCTAGGTCATTACAGAATTGTACATGCCCTTGTTACCTTGTCCTCTGAGTCAGCCGCAGGTCTTTTGCAAACTTTTTCAGGTGTTAGGTGTTAGGTGTGGGGCGCGGTTGCGTTCAGCCCCACCAGCAGCCAGACTGCAGCGATAGAGAACCCCCCACCAGAGAGGGGCCGGTGAAAATCCAGGCCACAGCGTAGCCCATGCCAGAAACCCGGTCTGTCAAAGAAACCGGGCCCCTCAAGGTCTTATGCTTTTAACCTGCTTTTATATTTAAAATAATATCATACATAGCTATTATTACACAAAAATTCTAGATAGGAGGTATAGATATGGATAGAGCAAATTAAATGCGCAACACCTTTCCCCCACGATGCCAGAAACCCGGTTAGCGTAGGAGTTACCGGGTTTCTTAAGCTACCGGGAGGGGGTAGGACTGCCGGTGGCAGAGGGTTTGGCCTGCGGTTGGGGACTTGGATTGGGCGACGCCCCAGGTGTCCCTTCCTGTTTGGGCTGGATAAACACCTCGTAGCGGGTGCTGCGCTCACTGACGATCGATGAGGTGAGGCCAATAGTGCGAATGGCACTCACCAGGGTTTGGGGCACCGGCGGCAGTTGCGGCAAGGTAAATTGCTTGGAGTTGAGCGTGCGCTCCACATCTATAAAAAAGATGCTGTTGCTGGCATCGAATTCTGAAGGGACAGCCTTTTTGAATGACTCGCTGAGCAGCAGTGGGGCTTTGGGCCTGGGGCTGATGGCACCGGCAACCGGCGCTCCCAAGGTCAAAAACGCCACATTCCCACTTACCCAACCGCGACTGAGCGTCACCCCACCATACTGCGAAGTCCAGTTAACCACCGGCTGACCGGCAACTTTCACCGCTTCGACCTTAAACTTGTATCGCTGGCTCATCACCTTATCCAGCTGCAGGAGAGATTTCTCCGCACTGCGGCGATCGTTGGACTGCACCATCAGCACCAGCGCTGCCGGAAACTGCGTCGCAGATCCCGGAACAGCGGGAATCAGGGACACAGAGAAATCCCCTGCCATCCAGGCGAGCAAATCCTTTTCCCAGTTCAGCCCCGTGTTAGACGCCACACCCTGCTGCAGCCACTCCGGACTCATGGGCGCGAACGGATTCCCCTGGGCACCCAGGGCGTAATCCTGCCACAACCGCTGCAGGTTGCTGCCCGACCAGATCATCAAGGTGTCCGCCGGCAAGCGGCTGAGCGCACTTTTGGCCTTGTTTTCCACCGCCAGCTTTTTCTCGCTGTCCGCCTTCAGCCAAGAAATCCCCTGCAACCGGATGCCTTCTGGCTCTTGGGTGACGGTTGCGGCAAAGCCCTGGAACTTCTGCAGCTGATTTTTTCCTTGGGGGGGAAGCAGTCGCACGGCATTCATGGCGGCCATATTGGTCGCTACCGGCCAGTTGACGTACACCCGGGCCAAAGGATCGGGAGCCTCAATTTTAGCCACGGCTTCCTTGTAGCCCGGGGTTTTGGCTATCGACTGGCCACTTTTATAAGTGTCAATGACTCGCTCAGTGGCTTTTGCATCTGTGGTAACAGCCAAAAACCGGTTGTCCAGCAGTGCGGCTGAGTAATTGTCCCCGGGTGCGCCCTGGATTTCTTTAATCGGGACATCTTTGTAAGTCCGGCTCACCCACTGGCCCTGCTGCAGCGGCTTGGGCTTCTCCAGCAGCTCCTTGGCCCTTCCCTGGTTGTCTACCGGCAGCACCATCACCACCGGCTCTGTGGCTTTCGGGACGATTGCCGGCTGCCTGGATGAGGGACTGGTGCCCCCCGCCCCCACACCTACCTGCGGCGGCAGCCACGCCACCATCACCTCCCGCCCCACCCAAGGCTGGATGTCTTTCGCGTAGTCTAGGCCATAGGGGGTGAGGAAGCGCGAGCGCAGCTGCAACAGCTGCTCGTTGAGAAGCTTTTGGCTTTCTGCGGTGCCTTGCTTTTGCAGTTTTTCCCACTGTCCGGGGTCGGTGGACAGCGAGACGGCCATCCAGGCATCTTGGGGGACAGCGCTGGCACCTACGGGGTAATTCTCTACGGCGTTCTTTGGAATCAGTACCCACAGAATAGCGAAGCCGCCAATCAGCAAAACGGCTGCTGCTGCGTTTCGCAGTTGAGGGGATTCGATTTTATCTACCGCCGATTTAGTTTTTTCAAGTGCGGTTTTAGTTTTATCTAGTATGGAGTCAAACATGGTTGCAAATAAACAGGGAACGCCGGTGAGGAAAGCCAATTTACCAAAGGGTCAATTTACCAGGGGAAGGCTCGCGGTATTTTCAACAAGCTGATTTCATATTTTAGATTCAATTTTTTCTGGAAATCCGAAACAGCTTTTCCGCCATCCCTGAATGCTGACAGGCAAGGG
>JALOOK010000275.1 GCA_025454445.1 Oscillatoria sp. Prado101
GACAGTAGGATCGGAGGGAACGCCTGTCCTACGCCTTATATTCTTAGTGTAATTATGTCCTAACCTATGTGGCAATTACTCGATGGTCCCCCCGGCACTCCCGCCACACCGGCACTCTCGCCACACCGGCACTATGGCCACCCCGGCACTATGGCCACACCGGCACTATGGCCACACCGGCACTCTCGCCACACCGGCACTCCCGCCACACCGGCACTCCCTGAAAAAATTTTTCCCCAGGGGTATTGCATCTTGGCAGAGGTAGATGTAGTATTAGCTATATGCGAAAGGGAGTAGCTGCTAGCCAACCATCTAGCTAGCCCATCTGGATCAACATACTGGCGATAAGCCTGGTTCAGATGACAAGTTTTTTTGACATCAGAGCGGGGAATCCGGGCTGATAGGAAAGTAGAAAAACTTGGGAGCGAGACTTTCACTGAGTTCACATCTGATGTGAGCTTGGTGAAGTCTTGCGACCGAAATCAAGCTCACTCAGAGGGGTAGATTGTTCTGAGGAGATTGAGAAAATGTTGACAGCTTTTACTGCCGGTTTATTGCTGATTACCGTTTCGGAATTAGGCGATAAAACTTTTTTTATAGCAGCTATATTGGCAATGCGCCACCCCCGGCGTCTGGTGTTTGCCGGCGTAATAGCAGCCTTGGCAGCGATGACGGTACTGTCTGTTATAATTGGACAAGCAGCGGCGTCCCTGTTGCCCAAGGTTTATATTCATTACGCAGCAGTTGCTTTATTTTTAGGATTTGGGGTAAAGCTGCTGTATGAAGCGAGCAAAATGCCCGCAAAAGCTGACGTTTGCGAGGAAGCGGAAGAAGCTGCAGCTGCGGTTAAGGAAGCTGAGTTGAAGATGCCGCCGGCGGGTGGGAAGGCTTCCGGTTTTGCTATTTCTTTGCAGTCCCCTCAGATAGCAATTTTACTGCAATCATTTGTGCTGACATTTCTTGCGGAGTGGGGCGATCGCACCCAAATTGCCACAATTAATCTAGCTGCTGCGAATAACCCTGTGGGAGTGACTGTAGGTGCGGTTATGGGACACACCATCTGTGCCATAATTGCAGTCGTAGCGGGACGCACGATCTCCGGTCGAATTTCAGAGCGAACAGTCACAGGCATCGGCGGCTGCCTGTTTCTGATTTTTGGCGCAGTCGCCTTGTTGGAAGGTGTTGGGAATTAGGGGTTAGGGGCAGTGGGGATAGGGGATTGGGCATGGGGCATTGGGGATTGGGGATACAAGGATTGAGGATGCAAGGATTAGGGATTGGGGATTAATTGTTTTCCTCAATGCGCCATGCGCCCCGATCCATGCGCCCCGATCCATGCGCCATGCCCGAACTAATTTGGTTTGTCACTTCCAGTTGGGGAAGCCGGTGCCGGTGCGGGATTCGGTGAGGCCAGCTGCTGGATTTTATCTTTGTAAGTCGCGGGAGCCAAGGTAACAGCCTTTGAGAAAAGAGACTTAGCATCAGCATCTTTACCCTGGGTTTTCAGCAGCAGCGCCTTACCGAGGACGGGGCGAAAATCATCTGGCTTGCTTTTAATCAGTTGATCGTAGATGGCGGTGGCTTCGTCAAAGCGTTTCTGCTGGGCGTAGACATCTCCAAGGAGCAGCTGCACAGAGGGGACATCCACACTGCCCAGCTGAACCTGATTAGCACCGGCTGCCGTTTTGAGAGTGTCTTGCAGCAGCCCAATAGCGGCTTCAGGGCGGTTTTGCGCCAGAAGCAGGTTAACCAGCCCTTGCAAAGCTTCCAGAGTTCCGGGTTTAGAGGTGAGAATGGCCCGATAGATTTGAGCGGCTCCCTCGACATCGCCCAGGTACTGCTTGGCCTGGGCGAGCAAGACACCGTAACGCGGCTCGTCGGGATTGAGCTTGGCCAGTTTTTCCAGGGACGGGATCGTCCCCTTGATGTCGCGCAGTTCCAGACGAGTCCGCAGCAGCCCCTGAAGCGCCGTTTGATTGTCCGGCTCCCGCTGCAAAACCAGTTCATAGCCCCGCGCCTGGGCTTCCAGATCGGACTGCTTTGTCGGCTGGCTGGGTGCGGGTGCCGGTGTCGGCCCGGCTGGTGCGGGCGCGGTTTCGCTGCGCACTTGATTGTCCTTGAAAATATTGCTTAACAGGGGAAAGAGGGAAAATCCCACAAAGGCGATGAGTGCTAGCACCATCACCACTTGAATTATCCAGCGACTGGGCTTTTGGGACACACAACTGCTTTGAACTCTATTAAGATTATTGATCGCTTTGCAACCGTGGAGCGCCCGGAGCGCTGACTTTAGATGGTTTGGCTCCTTCAAAATTCTGGCGCGTTGCCTGTGGGGGCGGGGAGTGTGTCAAGCTAGAAGATGGAGAAATCTTGCTGATTGTCTCAAGGCTTTCTTGCATTCAGTAAAATAAGCTGACTGATGCCATCTACTCCCTGCCTGAAAACAGGAGTCTGCCGCAGGCACGTTTTTTGATGGTGCTGCTAGTCGCTCATCGCTCAAAGCTGTCAGCGTGCGGGCATCTCAACCCAGACAAGGTACAGAACCCGACTGATCGGAGCCGAAGAAGTCTCCGGCGCAAGGACGTTTTATGAGTATCTCTCCTGAGCAGTTACCCCAACCACCTGATTCAACCGCATCTGACTCTGGCCACCCTAACGATGTGCCGACTGTCAATCCACCGGCTGCCCGATCACCAGCCACTCCCTCCGTCAGCGGCGATGCCGAAAACACTGGCAGTTCAGCTGAAGCCAGCAGTGCCCCCAGTGGGGAGAGTCCCTCTCCCGCACCGGCAGCACCCCGACTTGAACCGATTCCACCGCCCTCTGAGCCAATGCAGTATCGGGCTATTGGCTTGGTGCTGGGCCGCTACATGCCCTCGGCCAATCAATTCACTCAGGGCATCGTGCTGAGTTCAGACGGTACGGTGATTGATGCCGTGCTGCTGGGCCGGATCATGAGTTTGGTGAAGAACCACCTGAGTTTGGAACAAGAGCACCTGTGGGTGGTCTATCCCCGCACCCGCCAGAAAGACGGCCACTTGCACACCCAAATTGTGGGGGTGTGGGAGCCGGAAACTCTCAAGCCAGATGAGGCTGCCGGCTCTGGAGATTTTTCCACCCCGATTGCCGATGGCTATTTTTCGGTTCGCGGCGAGGTGGTGTACCAGTCCCAAGAGCAGGAATATATCGTCGTCAAGATTCGCCAGGCTGCCCGCAAGCCGACCGATACGCCCAAGTTCTTCAAGTTGAAGCTCAAGGGAACTTTACCGGGCAAAGCGGTGGGGAACTTCTGGGATTTCCAAGTGCAGCGCCAAACGGAGAATCTCCTGATTCAGGAGGCGAAAGATATTGGCCCCGTTCCAGGCAGCAAGCCGAAGCGGAAGCCGGGCAAAGGTAAGCCCCGCAAAGGCGGGTATCCGCCCGGTGGGAAACCGCCTCGGGGTGGCAAGCCCTACCCGCGCAAAGGCCCGCCTGTCGGAGCTGGGGCACCAGGGGCAGCTGGGGCACCAGGGGCAGCTGGGGCTCCTGCGGCTCCTGCGGGACCGCCGGCTCCACCCAAACGCAAGGAACCGCTCGCCAAGCCGGTGATCAAGCGTCGTCCCCCGAATCCAGAATCGGAAGAAGGAGGAAAGGGAAAGGGGGAAGGATGAGCGCTGTTGCCGGTGAGTTCCCTACCGGCTTTCAGCAGATATTACATCTGGTTCGCCCGCCGGCTGACCGGCGGGCGAACACTTGACAAGTCTGCTATTCCAGGGTAAAATTAGCACCCCACAAGTCTTGAGGCAAAAAGGATCGATCCATAGGAATTGGGGCAACCGGCTCGGTGAGCGTAAATTGGCCTGCTTCAATCCACTGCTTCAATTCCAATGCCACTTGACCTGAGAGAAAAATGCTGGCCAGGGGTGCGACTCGCACCGGCTTGCCGTCAATGGCGATCCGACCTGTCTTGAGCTGGGCGTAGCTAACCAAACCAAAGGTGGGGCGGACGCGGCGGGGGATGGAAAAATCCACCACCGGTGCCACGAGATCCTCGTCTCGCACGGCGCATTTGGCGACAGCGTCTTCGTCGAGCACCGGCAGGGGAAGGCCAACGCCCAGCATCAAGGAAGGACCGTAATTTTTGAAGTAGCAACCGCGAACCCAGCGAGGGTGCATCTGCTTGGCATCGCCAATCAAAGCTAGGGTGGCAGCTGGGCCAATGGGAGTGCGATTGGGCAAGCGTTTTTGCATTGGGAAGTGCTGGGTGCCTTCCCAAGCGACGTAGCCAATCCCCCCACCCAGAAAAATCCGGCTGCCAATACCAATTAGCTGCAAGTCAGGATCGTTGAGCAAGGGGGAAAGGGCACCGGTGTTGGAGTAAACAGCATTCCCCAATCCGGGTTGCAGCGGACCGAGGTAGGTAAACAGGGGGCGATCGCCGCCATTGACGCCGACAATGAAGTTTTGATACAAGTTGCGGGGATTGTACAGGTAAAATTGGTTAACTGTCTCGCGGGTGATAGTGGTTTCAAAGGATGAGCGAGGGTAACAGTCTGTTACTTGGCCAACGGCTCGCAAGTGTACCGGTTTGCCGGCAATTAAATTTTCGATGACGTGACCGCCGCCTTTGTTGTCGCGCAATTCTTCCCCGTCTGGGGATTCGCTAACTTGGGTGGCTCCGATATACAGGTCTACCGCCCCAAAGCCAGAGTAAGCACTGACGCCATCTAACCAGCAGCGGCGAATTTTAATTGGCGGGTCGGTGTGGCCAAGGTTGATAATCGCTCCAGAAGATTCCATCGGCTCAAAGGTGCCGGTGGTAATTACATCAATTTCCTTGGCTGTTTGGCTGACGCCCACTTCCGCAACGCGGGCTTTCAATTCCTCGGCGGTTAAAACTGCGGCACGTTTTTGGACGATTTTGTCGTTAATTTCGGCAATGGTTCGCATGGGAAACTCTTGAGTGTTGAGTTGGGAGTAGACTGCTTACCGCTCAGTTTGTAATGGGGACTGAAGTCCCCAAACCCCTGCAGGCATTCTTGCGCCAGATCCTGGCTACAAACTAGTATTCAGGACTTGTGCAAGAGGTCTAGTGTTGAGTTTTGAGCTAATAGCGGTTTGCAGGGACTGAGAAACCCGGTTTCTTTAAGAAACCGGGTTTCTGGCATGTACTTAATCCAAATGAAACCCGCTATTAGCTGGCAAAATTTATACACATACCTTAACATATACTTTGCTTAATAATAGTTAATTGCCGAGGTTTATCATGCGCTTTTGCATAAACTTAACCGTCGATTACCAAACTGACAGAATAGCAAATTAGACGCGCATCCGCTTAAAATAACTCAAGTTGCTATTTACAAGTATAAGCATCTAGAACCACCCAAACTCCCCTTAAAAAGGGGGGCTTTGAGAAGGCTTTGAGAATGTCCCTTCCTGTGGGACAGGGGGGATGCCGGTGAAAACCGGGAGGGGTGCCAGAAGCACAGCAGTGATACCCCACTCCCGCTGCAATCCCCAATGCTCCCATTTAGAGAGGACATTGGGCATGACGCTGGCATTGGCATCTGATTGCGGTAGTTCAGGGACATGATATTACTGCGCCAGAACGGGTTGATTTATGTTTGCTTTATAAACAGTTTATCAAGGCTGGGGGGTGGGAAAGCGCTCTCGAAACTGTCCGATATTTTATCAAGAAAGCGCTCGGCAGGCAACCTATCAACCCTTCAATTACTGAGCGCCGGCGGCGTCATCAACTGCAGGGCGTTCGTGATGTGGCGGACTCGGTGCCGGCGGGCAGTCAGTTTTGGGTGCCGGCTCATCAACTTCAGCATCGGAAACTTCAGCAGCAACAGCCGGCTGGACAGCTGTTTCAGGCTCCTGACCCCGCCATTTATCCAGAACATCTTTAACCAGCACTTCCTGCACCCAAACTTGACCGACAACAGTCAGGGGGAGCGCCAGTAAAAACCCCAAAAATCCGAAGAAAGTGGCGAAAAATACTTGGGATAGTAAGGTCAGCGCCGGCAGCAGCGACACTTGTTGCGCCATGACGTAGGGCGTCAGTAAGTTACTCTCAAATTGCTGAATTAGGAAGTAGAGAAAGAGCACCGCACCGGCTTTCCAAGGCGCGTCCAAAAGCGCGATGGACATGGGCAGGACAACACTCAAAGTCGGGCCAATATTGGGAATAAAGTTGAGCAATCCGGCTAAGACGCCTTGCGCCAGTGCCGGCTGAACCCCCAAAATCGACAAGCCAATCACGCTTAAAACCGCCACCACACTCATGCTAATCAGAGCGCCGACGATCCACCGGCCCAGCGCCACCTCACACTGGTCAAGAATCCCCTCCACCCGCCGCCGGTAGAAGGAGGGAAACACCCGCACAAATGCCCTGCGGTAAGATAGAGGCTGGGCGATCAGCATCAGCATCAAAACCAGCACCAGCAGAAAATTGAGCAGAGCTCCTAGGGAACTGGAGAAAAAGGCAAACGAGCTGTTCAAAAGCTGCTTGCCCAGAGACTGGAGTTCAGGCTGCAGTTCTCTGTTCAGGTTTCTGAAATCCGGGAGATACTGCATCGCCTG
>JALOOK010000008.1 GCA_025454445.1 Oscillatoria sp. Prado101
CCGATGACGCTGGAAGAGGTGGGCGCAATGATTGGCGTGCAGGGGAACATCCGAGTCTGGTATGGAGATCCGTTAGTGGACGTTATCCCGTGGATGGCTGTCCAAGGAGCAGCCTTAATCATCGAAGCAGCGAAAGAAACTGAACCCAAATCCCCTTCCGACAAATAAAAGCCAGTAGGGTGGGTAAGCGTTGCGTAACCCACCCCAAACGCTATAGCAGTAGCCATATTGTTTAGGACATTAATGGCATGGCGTATGGCCCCATGCGCATTGCCCAAGAAATGGGAAATACTCACAAGTTTTGCCCAATACCCCCTACAAAGTATTCTGTAGGGGCGTTAGCGTTATGAGGCGAATTGATGTGGGGGCTTACCCCACTATGATGCCCCTTTTGGGGGTAGGTTTTTGAGTTTGTCTGTGGGTAGCAGTAGGGGCGTTGTCTGGGGGTAGCAGTAGGGGCTTTCGCATTGGCGCGAGGATATTTACAACCGCGCCCGAAATAACGCGCTTCGCCAATGCAACTGTTATTTTCCAATCCTTTATTATCGCAGTAGGGTGAGTTACGCACTTTCCACTCGCAACTTATCTGGCAACCACTGGTGGTGAAATCTCGGCGCACCCACCGCACCACCGGCATCCATATCATACACTAGCACGTTCAGCACAACCTGCAGCACCGTGGTAATAATTGTACTCCCCCCCGGAGAGCCTGCAGCCATGCGTAACTTGCCATTTTCTGTTACAATAGTAGGTGTCATGCTCGACAGCGGAGTTTTCCCAGGCGCAATCGCATTCGCGTCTCCCCCTACCAAACCGAACAGGTTGGGCACGCCAGGAGCAACCGCAAAATCATCCATCTCATTATTGAGCATAATTCCCGTTCCCGCCGCCACCACACCGGCACCAAAACCCCCATTAACCGTAAACGTCAGGCTCACCACATTGCGCTGCTGATCCACCACCGTCAAGTGCGTGGTATCCTGAGACTCACCCTTAGCAAACTGGCTGAGCGTCTTGGCATCCACCGGCTTCACCTGACTGGAAATTCTAGCGCGTTCCATCTCAATTTCCTTGCGGGGAGACGCACCGTAGGCGCGACTGGTGAGCGCCGCCACCGGCACCTTGACAAAATCCGGATCTCCGAGATATTCTGAACGGTCAGCATAAGCAATTCGCATCGCTGACGCCATCAAGTGCACCGCGTCTGGATTGTGCCATCCCAGAGATTTCAAATCCGTATCCCCAATAATATTTAAAATCTCCAGCAAGTGCACCCCACCTGACGAAGGTGGCGGCATAGAGCAGATTTGCCAGACTTGGAAAACCCCACATACCGGCTTCCGCCAGATGGGTTTGTAAGCTTTGAGGTCTTCCAGCGATATTATACCACTATTTTTCTCCATGTCAAAGGCGATAGCGCGGGCAATATCGCCCGTGTAGAAACTCTGGGCATTAGCGGCAATTTTCTCCAGCGTCTTTGCCAAATCCCGCTGCACCAACTTATCCCCAACTGCATACATTTTCCCATTGCGGGTGAAAATCTGGCGGGCGGCGGGGTTGCTGAGCAGCACCTGTTTGCGCATCTCAGCAGATTTGACAAATTTCTCACCCACAGCAAAGCCATCTTCAGCCAGATGAATTGCAGGTTGCATTACAGTTGCCCAAGGCAATTTACCATACTGCCGGTGGACTTGATAAAGACCGGCAGCAGTTCCCGGCACCCCCGCCGCCAAATGCCCGTCCAAACTCGCCCTGGGGCGCACCTTACCCGCCCTATCCAGATACATATTGCGCGTCGCACGCATTGGTGCCCTTATCTTTAGTCATTGCCTGCGTGCCCTCTCGACGTCACTACCGATAATAACCCGTAGTGCGGAGGAAATTGCGCAAAGAATCCAGATATTGAGCGCGATCGCTGCCATCGTAACTGTCGAGCACCTGACTCCATCCTTCCCGCCCCTCACCTAGCAAGTGTTTTTCTGCCAGGTAAGCAGCTATAACAGCTTTCACGTCCTGATTTTGCGAGCGCTTGGTTTGATAGTCCGCCCACAGCCGGCTGGCGCTTTGAGCGACTAAACTCGGGTACTGGCGAGTGACATCAAACATTTGCCCCTGCCGGTACTGCAAGATTTGCAAAGGCGAGGGTACTTGCGGATCGCTGGAGGCAAATTGCACGCCAAATCTCCGATCCGAGGTTTCAAATTCCGGGATACCATCCAGGTCAAAATCTTTGAGTTTGTAACCGGCATATCCCCAGGGCAGCTGGATGTAACTGTACTGTCTGGAAGCCGGAAGGTAGCGATAAATCAAGGAATAGGAGCAGCAGCCCCGCTCGCGGGTGAAGAAATCCACCAAAATTTCCGGTTCCCTGTCCCCATCTAAATCTTGCAACCGGAACCCTAAATTGGCGCTAATTCCTGTGCCCACCGGCAGGGGGGCGTCGAGCAGGATTTCACCCGCCCGCTTCACTTGCAAGCGCGGGTTAGTGTACACGAAGTTTTCTTTCTCATAAAAAAGTTGCGCCCGCACAAAACCGCCGGCGGATGTTTGAACTTCCGACTGCACGCCTGTAGAATTAGGTGTGGTGACAACATATTGCGGCGGAACCGGCGAGGCTTTTCCAGAACTGGCAAGAGCTTGACAGATAAAAGCAGCCACTTCCGCTCGCGTCACTTCCCGATTGGGGTTGATCGCGCGGAGATTGGGGTAATTAACCGCCAGACCTTTTTCTGTTGCACCGGCAATCCCGTTCACCGCTTCAGGCGGAATTGATGCGGCGTCCTCATACACCAAGTTCAGGTCGCTTGCCGCAAAGTTTTTGGGAGTGAAATTCAGCCCATTTGCCAGGGAAACCAGCGCTTGAGCGCGAGTCACTAGCGCAGAAGGCTCGAAGACGCCGCCGGGAAAACCGGCAAGAAAACCGGTTTCGCGGGCGGTGTTAAACGCCCTCATCTCCGGACTTTGAGATGTCTCACCGGCAGATGGGGTTTCGCTACTGGCTGCCGGTGCTTTGCGGAAGGCTTTGCTGACAATGGTGGCGAAATCTCCCCACGTCACGGAAGCGTTGGGGCGGAAGCTGCCATCCCCAAACCCCTGGAAAACACCCCGCTCTGCCAGTTCTTCTACGCACAATTGCGCCCAGTGCCCCTGTACGTCGTAAAATGCAGTGCGGGCTACAGCTGGAGTTTGAATTGCCCAGGGGAGCGCTGTACTGGTTGCCATTCCCACCGCCGCCAGGAAGGCTGAGCCGGTTTGCCATTTATCCATGTTAAGCACCTCTGTTAATTTGCTCTCTTCTAAGTTATTTTATACCCTTTCCCGCCCTTAACTTTTTGGTCGCCCGCCGCCAGCACACTTTCTTTGCATTTTAGCTCGTTATATCCAGTCGGGGGAGCTGGAGCGCACCCCGCTTTTACTAGATACCGCTCAAGTTAGAAATGACCTCCTCAGCCAATCTTAAAGATATGTTGGCGATTCCAGACAGTCCGGGTAAGAAAGCGACATAATCAGCTTGGTTGCGAAACTTTCGCAAGCGCTTCAAGTTGCGTCCTACTGACTGGCCTACTGGATCGGGACTGAGTTCAAATTGTTCCGTCACATAGCTGTGAGCGTCACCTGTGGTGGGAATGGAATGCCCCTCCTTATCCCGCAAATGGTCTTTCGCCAAGTTGAAAGCTGCGTAATAGGCAAGATGGATAGCCGCACGCCTTCTGGCTTCCAGACTCTCAGGAGTAGTCGCTTAACTGGCGAGTTCTTTGGCTAGATTAAGGTACTGCAACCAGTTAAAACTCATCGGGTAACTCCAGATTAGTAATAAATACCTTTCGCACCTCGTATGGGAGCCCCAGATCCCACTCTTTATCCAAGTGATTGAGCCGGTCGAGCGCCCCCTCTGGCTGACGCCCTGTCAAAATTGACAGTACCAAGTCCGCACAGTTTAGGATTTCTGGATCGTGGGCAACCTGTAGGAATAGCTGCTCGTCGGGAAAGTGCCGGCGGATCTGTTCGGGAGCGGATCGCAAGGTAGCAACCAGAAATGGATATTTCTCCAGAAACTGCACAACTTCTGCTTTCCCCCGGAAGGTGTATAATCTTTCCAGGGATTCAATGTCTGACGGGGAGATGGCCAGAGTGGCGGCAGAGCCGGTTTGAACTGAGTCTGTCATATCACACCTCGAAAGCGAGCGCGTATGCTATATATTTTAGCACCCCTAACTGAGATTGACGGCGACATAGCGCCCAAGTCCCCAACAGTTCTGGCTTTCCGCCCTTGCGAACCTGAACTAACTCCGATATGGGAATTCCCATATCGCTATTGGGTTAAAGATTATAGGTGTTAGAACCGGTGGGATTGTCCGAGCCGCGACCGATTCTTTCTCTTAGCGCTATGCTACCACATTTTCCCACCGTACTCAGAAACCCGGTTTCTTAAAGAAACCGGGTTTCTGGGCCATCGGCAGTTGCCCAAATCATTTATAACTGCTATATCAGAGTGGAAATAGCAAAACCACCTTCAAGGTTAGAGACAGGCTTGACTCCCCCCCTCTCCCGTGAGAAAATCAGTAACATGAGCGTCATAGTTTTCGGCAGCATCAACATAGACTTGGTAGCCAAAACCCACCGGCTTCCCGTCCCCGGCGAAACAGTTGCCGGTCACACTTTTTTTACCGCCCCTGGCGGCAAAGGTGCCAATCAAGCAGTCGCAGCCGCCCGCTTGGGCGTACCGGCACGCCTGATCGGGCGCGTCGGCGACGACAGCTTCGGGAAGGAACTGCTCGCCAGTCTGCAAGCCGCCGGTGTGGACACCGGCAGCGTCTCGGCTGATCCGGCAGCCAGTACCGGCATCGCTGCGATCGCAGCAGACGACGCGGGGCAAAACACCATCGTCATCATTGCCGGTGCCAACGGTTGTGTCGGTGACAAAGACTGCGATCGCGTCGAACAACTGCTCCCCGGAGCCGCCGCCTTGCTATTGCAGCTAGAAATTCCCCTCAGCGCAGTCCTCACCGCCGCCCGCGCCGCCCGCGCCGCCGGCGTGCCGGTGATTCTCGACCCCGCACCGGCACGCGCCGACATCCCCGCCGAACTCTACTCCCTAACTGACATCATCACCCCCAACGAAATCGAAGCTTCCCAGCTTGCCGGCTTTCCCGTCAGCGATCGCGAAACCGCAGCCCTCGCTGCAGCCGAATTCCGCCGGCGCGGTGCCGGCACTGCCATTGTCAAACTGGGAGATCGCGGCGTCTTCTGCGCCACAGCGGAAGAAAGCTTCTTTGTGCCGGCGTTTCCCGTGCCAGTTGCGGACACCGTAGCTGCCGGTGACGCCTTCAGCGGTGCCCTCGCCGCTGCGATCGCAGCCGGCAAGCCCCTGCGCCAAGCCGTCATCTGGGGCGCAGCTGCCGGTGCTCTGTGCGCCACCAAAGCCGGCGCTCAGCCCTCTCTGCCCCACCGGCACGAATTCGAGGCATTTCTCAGGGAAAGAAGCGTGGAATTTTAGAGTTGCAACCGCAGATGCACGCTGATGAACGCAGATAAGACAGCATATTCCACCGAATAACCAGATTAAAAGCTTAACAGCTAAATATCACAACTCATTTCTCTACCCCTCTGTCTCTCCCGTCTTCTTCCTTGGCGTTCCTTCACGGGGGCGGTTCACCACAGCCGTTGTTGCGATCGCCGCCACACCGCACACAGAAATCCCAGCGGAGCGCAGCGTCTGAGCGGCGGAGCGAACAGTAGCGCCGGTGGTGTAAATATCATCGAGCAACAGCACAGAACGCGTTAGCGTAGCGGCTCCGTAGGAGCGGTGCCGGTGGCCCAATCCCTTTCCCACCGTGAAAGCACCGGCAAGGTTTTGCTCCCGCTCAGCCGCACTCAGGCTAAACTGCGCCTCCGTCTCGCGCACCCGCTGCAAACCGTTTCGTTGTAAAGGTAAACCCGTCACCTCGCAAAAATACTGAGCCAGCAGCTCCGCCTGGTTAAAGCCCCGCTTTTTGAGCTTCGCCGCGTGCAGCGGGATGGGGACAACCGTTATCTGTGCGCCGGCGACACCCTTGCCGTTGCGCCAAGCCTCCCCCAGCCAGTGGCCCAGAGGTCGGGCCAATTCCGGGTGGTTTTCATATTTCATCGCCGCTATAGCGCGTTTGAGAGTGCCGCCATAAGCTCCCCAGACAAACACCGGCATCGGGTCTTGCCAAAATTGGCCCGGATTGGCCAGCTGGCACTGCTGCAGCTGCCGGTGGCAGTACCGGCACAGTTCGCCCTCAGCAGGGCGCTGGCACAGGGGACAGTTGGACTTGAGGAATAAGTTGAGGAATCCTTTGAGCGTGTCAGTCCAGTTTCCCATCTTCAGTGGCAGTTCTTGCTTGGCTGATTCTAACCTATATGATCACTTCCTGAATTCCTGGCAGAGTCGGAATTTGTGAAGTTTTTTATACTTATCTGAGGCGGCTGGGGTGCTTTGCCCCTCTCAGATTAGAGCTTTCACTTCAGATAATGTGAACATTTGTCAGGGTTAATAAAGAACTGAAAATAATCGTTAAGAGCGAGGGAAAGTTAGGGCCAGCCCGCGTAATAAGTCTTTATAATACACACCATAAGATACTTCAAGGCTGTGCCTGCCAGTTCTCTGGCAGACAGATAATTTTTAACATTTTGTTTAGATTTTCTGGCTCGGCCACCCGGGCAGTTTTAAGGAGAGGAACGCCCCCGGATCGGCTCCTCTACCACGGGAGAGAGTGTTCTCCTGTGTTTGGCTGCCAACTTCACGAAAGCTTTACAATTCTCCAGGAATCTAGGGAGATTTTTTAAAGAGTTGATGAAAAGCAAACATCAGTGATTTTGAGGATATACGATAGGGATAAGCAACCAATGCCAGTAAATTACTCAGACCGGCTTCAGCCTTTTCGCGAGACTGGACTGCCAAGGCCAAAGGGTTTACGGAGACGGTTAGCTGAACAGCCCCTGAAACTTGCGCAGTTTTCAGGACAGGGGACAATACCTGACTGAACTAAAGCTAATTATAAGGTGAAGTTCAGTTGCTCAGTACACTTGTTTAATAATTGGCTGAGTCTCATCTAACAGGCTGATATCGGGGTGCGTGCAGAGTTGGGCATCTTGACATAACCTGTCGGGCTTATTCTGACTGCGAACAGACAGCAGTAAGCACAAAGGATTAAGGACGAGACTGCAGCCAGTGGCGCAATAACTCTGAGTTATGAATAGAATTCAAGCGCGATCAAGAGGCTGTTAAAACGTTCTTATGAATTACCCTGGAGGGTATGTCATGTCTGCGCTTTCTCTGAACAAATTATTGACTTCTACCGCCGGAGTGGGATTGATGACTCTGGCAACAGTGATTACTTCCGGCGAAGCAGCCCGGGCCGTTAGTTTCGGCAGTTCTTGGGACGGTCCAGGAAAATCGCTCCAGGAGCAGTTAAACGCGATTACGGTAGGTGGGCCAAACATCGACACAGTAAACAACCAGACAGGTTTCCAGCTGTTCACCAACACGGCAACCGGAAGCTCTATAGGGAGCTTGATGTTCGAGATAGCCGGTTTTGCACCAACTAACAAGTTCGGTATCTACAATCAAAACGGCGACAAGGCTCTGCTCTTTGATGGTTATAATGACTCGGGCGACCGAACCGTGGTAGACTTCCTCGGTGACGGCAGCGTTTCGGTCAGCACTAAGGGGTATTTGCCGGAGTACAAAGGCTCTACTGTCGATCGCGAATACGCAAATTTCGGCAACGTTTTCGGCTATTACCTTGAAAGAAGTGACGGCACCACTTTCTATACTGAAAATTCCCGCAACCAAGGCTCCTATCAGCAAGCTGTAGTTTATCAGGGCAATAACCAAACTGAACTCAAACTTGCCGGCAAACAACCCGGGATATTTACGGATAATGAGTTTATCATTGCATTCGAGGATCTCACCCGGGCTGGCAGTACCGACAGTGACTTCAATGACATGGTGGTTATGGTAGAATCCGTCAAGCCAGTGCCAGAACCGGCAACCCTTGCCGGTTTGGGATTAGTCGCGGGGGCGCTGGGACTGAAAGGCCGGCGTAAAGCTAGCAAGACTTGCTAGAATATACGGGACTGACCTCAATCAGGACGCTCGCCTCTGCCAGTAGGGTTATGGTAGGCAACCGCCCACCATACAGCTGCAAGTTGTTAGTTATTCAAAAACCCTCCCTACCCCCCTTCCCCCACAGGGAAAGGGGGGAACAACTTGCTGTTTTTATTCCTCCTTACCTTCCAAGGAAGGGGGCTGGGGGGTTAGTAATTCTGCGGTTGCCAAGTCTGACTCAGAGGTTTCCACAGATGCGCGGTCGCGACTCTTCCAGTATAAAATAGCCAAAGTCATTTGCTTGAACAGCCAGTACAAAACAGCAATCACCAAAAACGTAACAGCCATCACTAGCGCCGGACGTTTTTCCGTTAAATCATTCAATACGCTCATCACCACATCATCCGGTTGAGTGAGGATGTGCCAGCTGTTTAACCGTTTAAATCGCCCCAGATAGATGCCAACGGTACTCAGGCCATGCAGAATTAACTCCGCCCACAAGATAAATTTGCCTAAACCGTGCCCCTTCAAATAATACCCCACATAAATCAAAGACAGCACATAGGCTTCAAATCCCACAATCATAAACAGCAGATATTGCGGAATCACGGCGAGGGTGATAACCCAAACTGAGTGATTCGCGCGAATATTGTTGTAGAAGTGAAGAATGTCCGTTAAAACGTAAGGCGCATTCGGCAAGAACCCGATAAAAACCAGCAATCCAACCCACCAGAGGATGGAGCGAGTTCCCCGCAGGCGCAACCAGAAAATATCCAGCCCCATGAGAACCAGCGTCAGCGCAATCGCCCCCACTAAGTAACTCGTGTCTATCCCTAAGTCAATGCTGTCCATCCCTGAGTGAATCTTGTACACGGCAGGCTTCAGTTTGTCCAGGTTCCGGTAATTGTAACTCCCGTTGAAGGGTATCCAAGTAGCGCCCATCAGCAGGAACACACCCCAGCGCAGCCAGCGCGACCTTGGCCAGTGGAACAGCCAAAAACTGAGCGCCAGGGGTATCAAGGCCAACAACAGATTCCAGGTCATCCACATGTTATTGAGCCAAATTACCCGCCACGCCAAGTTAATCAATTCCATCAACTCAAATTTCATGCAGTTATCTCCTTCTGTGCTATAATTAAGATTTTCATGCTCAAAATTCCGGCAGCGCAGCAAAAAACATCCAACCGTGCCCAAATGCTCTGCTCACAAGAATAGCACGCTTCCGTTAATTCAAGATTGTGGTTTCGGCAAGTCTGACTCAGAGGTTTCCACAGATGCGATGGCGCGACTTTGCTCCGAGAAAATAGCCAAAGTTATTTGTTTCATCAGCCAGTACAAGACAGCAATCACCACAAACGTAACAGCCATCACTAGCGCCGGACGTTTGCCAGTTAAATCATTGAACACGCTCATAACCAGAGCGTCCGGTTGAGTGAGGATGTGCCAGCTGTTGAACCGCTGAAATCGCCCCAGATAAATACCAACAGCGCTCAGCCCATGCACGATTAACTCCACCCACAAGATAAATTTGCCTAAACCTTGCCCCTTCAAATAGTCACCCAAATAAATCAAAGACAGCACATATGCTTGAAATCCCACAACCATAAATACAAGATACTGCGGAATCAGGGCGAGGGTGAGAACCCAAACCGAGTAATTCTGGCGAATATCTTCGTAGAGGTGAATAATGTCTGTTAAAACGTAAGGCGCATTCGGCAAGAACCCAATAAAAACCAGAAACCCAACCCACCAGAGGAGAGAGCGAGTTCCGCGCAGGCGCAACCAGAAAATATCCAGCCCCATGAGAACCAGCGTCAGCACAACCGCCCCGATTAAGTAACTGGTGTCCATCCCCAAGTAAATGCCGCGCACATCCCGCATCAGGTTAATCGCGTGCCCGACATTGTAACGCCGCACGCCGAGAACGAAAGTAGCGCCCAGCAGCAGTAATACACTCCAGCGCAGCCAGCGCGACCTTGGCCGGTGGAACAGCCAAAAACTGATGGCCACCGGCACCAAGGCCAAAAACAGATTCCACGCCATCCACCCGCTATTGGCCAGGATTGCCCGCCACACCTCGTTCATCAAAGCAATCAACTCAAATTTCACGCTATTATCTCCTTTTGTGCTAAAATCAAGGGGTTTTGCTGTCCAGCTGGCAGTCTCTCCGCCTGACTGGAACTAAAGCCAGACGCCAGGTGAATCGGAATCTCAATCTGGAATGCCGTCCCTTTTCCCGGTTCTGAGATACAGTTTAACTGTCCGCCATGCTGTTCCACCACGATCTGATAGCTGATGGACATCCCCAAGCCGGTGCCCTTGCCCACTTCTTTAGTAGTAAAAAATGGGTCAAAAATCCGGTCTTTTACCGACTGGGGCATTCCCGGGCCATTGTCTGCAATAACAATCCACACATTCCCACCGTCTTTGACCTCAGTGCTGATGGTAATCTCTCCCGGGTTAGCCGCAATTTCTGCCGGCGTTAAGTTGCGATCGCGCTCCTCGATAGCATCAATAGCATTAGTGAGAATATTCATAAACACCTGATTCAGCTTGCTGGCATAGCACTCCACCAGCGGCAAATTCCCGTAATCCCTCTCCAGATGAATTCCGGGATAATCGCCACGGGCTTTCAAGCGGTTCTTCAAAATCAGCAGCGTGCTCTCAATCCCCTCGTGAATATCCACCTCCTTCATATCCGCCTCATCCAGCCGCGAGAAAGTGCGCAACGAAAGGACAATTTGCCGGATGCGCTCTGTTCCCCCTTTCATAGAGTACAGAATCTTGGGCAAATCTTCCTCAAGGAATTCCAGGTCAATTTCCTCAATCATTTCTTCAATTCTGGGGCTAGCTTGGGGATATTCCTCTTGGTAAAGATGTATCAAGTCCAGCAAATCTCCGGTATAATCACCGATATGGGTGAGATTGCCGTGAATAAAATTGACCGGATTGTTAATTTCGTGAGCCACACCGGCAACCAGCTGCCCCAGAGACGACATTTTTTCCGTCTGTATTAGCTGAGCTTGCGCAGAGCGCAATTTGCGCAGCGCCTCCTCAAGCTGTTGCGCTTTTTCTCGCTCTCGCGCCTCACTTTGCAGCAGCGCCTCTTCAGCCTGTTTGCGCTCCGTAATATCCGTATGCGAGCCAGCCATTCGCACCGGCTTGCCCTCTTCATCCCACACCGCTTGCCCCCGAGCTAGAATCCATTTATAAGTGCCGTCAAAGCACCGCATGCGAAACTCCACGACGTAATACGGGGTTTTCCGCTCTAGGTGTTCTTGGCAAACCCGCATCACCCAAGGGATATCCTCCGGATGCACGCGGATTTTCCACTCATCGATGTGGTTAGCCATTTCGGCGTCTTCATAGCCCAGCATTTCCTTGTAGCGGGGGGAGTAGAAAACTTCATTGGTTTTCAGGTTCCAATCCCATATTCCGTCATTGTTTCCCCGCAGCGCCAATTGCCAGCGCTCCTGACTCTCTCTCAATTCTTCCTCAGCCCGCACCCGGTAGGCAATCTCGCACTGCAGCTGCTGCAAAGCCTGCTTTAATTCCGCTGTGCGCTCCTCAACTCGAATTTCCAGCTCTTCATTGGCTCTTTGCAGCGCCCTTTCGGCTTGTACCCGGTGGGTGATATCATTGCCAACGCACAGAAATGCTGTAAAACGTCCCTTGCTGTTCTGCAGCCCTTTCGCTGTCCAAGCAATCCAGACTCGTTCGCCATTGCGGCGCATATTTTCAGTCTCAGCGGTCATGTAGCTATTCGACTGTTTCAGGCATTCCCACACGATTGCCACCAGGTTATTGCCAGAGGTGTCCGTCTGCGGCACAATGGTTCCCAAAGCTTTTTTACCGAGTATTTCAGCCTTAGAGTAACCAAAAAACTGTTGAGCGAATTCATTAAAAAAGGTAATCCTGCCCTTAGTGTCTATTCGCAATATAATGCTGTTGGCGTTCTCCACCAGTTCCTGATGCTGGGCTTCGGTTTCGCACAGCGCCAGTCCCGCCCGCTCGGCAGCTTCGCGCAAATTCTCGATTTCGGCGACCCAGTTAAACACTACCATACCAACTAGCAGCGCCAGCAACCCACCGCCGGCACGCACTGGCAGGGAATTTGGCGCATCCGTTGGCCACCCTGCCGCTGGAATCGCCCCTATCTGCCACGAACCGCCCGGCACTGACACCTCCAATATAACCGGCTCAAGCTGGAAAATTGCCTCGTCTCCGAAAAAAACTTTCTCGGAAGCCCCCTTCCCATTTGTATCCCGCAGCGCGTATTGCAGCGAAGCCCCCGCAGAGAGTACCCCCGCTTCCTTAAGCACAGTATTTAGGTCGATGCGGATGCCTGCAATCCCCCAGTAGTCTCCCGTTTCGGCAGCTTGGGCAAACTCCGTCAAAAAAATCGGGTTCAGGGAGGCCAATTGCAGCTTCCCTTTCTCGGATTTTAGCACACCGGCAATCAAAGTTTTTTTAGTATTAATTGACTTCTCGATAGCCTCCCTCTCCCGCAACTCCTCCACCAGATTCCGCCCCAGTTCCGCTTCTTTCCCTTTCGGGGGGTAGATGTGACTCACCGCAGTGTTTTTAGCCAGGTATATACTGTCGATGCCGGTTTGCCGCGCCGCGATCACTTTGGCAAAGCTTTCAAAATCCACCGTGTCAATGTCCCAGTAAGTCGAGACAAATGCCACCAGCCCCCGCGTCAGACTCAGCCGCGAGTTTATCCCCCCTTCGAGTTTATCCCGCACAGCGAGCAGTTCGTTGAGTGTGTCGGTGCGATTGCGCTCAAAAAACTTCTGCTGTTCTGCGCGATCCACAACCCAAACGCCGGCTAGCACTACCGTCACTGCCCACAGCGCTGCCAAGTAAGGTGAAAATCGGACTTTCATAACCATTACATCCCACCCTGCCAGGATTTTAAATAGTAGATGTCACCCTGAATATGATTTTACTTGAACTCTATAAAATTTAGACGTACTCGATCCATTTTCAAATTTTCACTGGGTTAAATACTCTCAAATCGCCAAGAATAATTAAAATTATATGAAAATTGCCTTTTGCTGAAACCCTATCATATTCAGGATTTTAGCCGGTTTAACTTAAGCTTTAATTTATAGCACCGGCATCCCCCAGATTGTTTAATCATCTAATTTGCATTACATAAACCGTAAAACCATTATTGGTGCAGGCACATAAGTCTTTCCCCACAAGCATATAACGAGATTGTGCCGCCTCCGCAAACTTTATAGGGACTAGCAGATTAAACGCCTAACACCCGTCAGGCCCCCAGTGTTCTTCAGGTACGGCACCGCAACCTGCGGGTTGTCCATGCTTACCCTGCAGTCCAGGCATCTTGCCTGTCCGGTGAGCCAACCCTCCCCCTCTCCCAGTGGCCAAGTAGCATAGCCGGTGAGCGCTGTCACACTCACCGGCTGCTTAATTTTGCCATTATTTCAATCTTTGATAGGGATTAATACCCAATTGCACCCGCCCCCACACAACCCCTACTGCAGCAAAAGTGGCCCTCAGCCGCCGCCGCCTTAGGCAGGGCAACACCAGTCCCGTTTGTAGAGGCCGGTTAAAAACCCACTCCTACCAGCTAAGACAGGTAATTGGCTTCCGCTTCCAGCAGGCGAATCAAGTTTTGATCCCCTTTGCTTCTGGCCAGCTCCAGCCGGTGCTGTAAATTTTTGCAAAGGTTGGCCCGGTGGGTGGCTGCAGTTTCTTTCAATATTTCTTGACGTGTTTTGTTCATGGTGAACATTCCTCAAACCCAGCTTGCTATATGTGCTTCATCTTCAATATAGCACGCTCAGGGAAAACGGTATCTAAATTTACCAAATTTTTATTTTTAGCTGGGCAGCACAGGTGGCCCGTGCCAGCCACCGGCAGTGGCTTCCGCTTGGCAACCACCAAATCCGGCTAATTAGAATGCCATAAACCCGGTTTCTCAAAGAAACCGGGTTTATTAACCGATGACAGAAACCCGGTTTCTCAAAGAAACCGGGTTTCTTAACACCCTTACTTTTCAACCGGAATTAGTTAAAGTGTACCTAATAGGCGGCGAAGTCCTCAATAGAGATCAGGTTAGCACTCACTCCAGTCAGGGATGCCAGCAGCTCGCCAGTGGCGGCAATGCTGATTAAAGTTGCGCCCGCACCGGCACTCACCGACAGCTGCTCGAATCTCAGGGTGCCGGTTAATCCCAGAACATCCAAACCATCGGAAAAGTCAGTAATTGTATCACTGTCAAAGCCTTCTGTCAAGATAAACACATCCCTCCCGGTGCCGCCGGTCAGGGTGTCGCTGCCCCTATCCCCGCAGAGGAAGTCATCGCCATCGCCGCCGGTGAGGCTGTCATTGCCTTTACCTCCGATTAGGGTATCGTTGCCCGCCGATCCATCCAGGCTGTCAGCACCGGCATTGCCGAATAGCAAGTCATTCCCATCACTGCCGGTGAGGCTGTCGGCACCGAGGTCACCGCATAGGATATCATTGCCACCGCCGCCGGTGATTGTGTCACTGTCTTTGCCGCCGTGCAAAGTGTCATCGCCAGTGCCCCCATCCAGGAAATCATCGTCCTGATTGCCAAACAGCAGATCCGCGCCTGAACCGCCAGAGAGGAAATCAGCGCCCTGACTGCCGGCGAGAATATCTACGCCTTCCCCTCCGGTAAAAGTGTCATTGCTATCTGAGCCAATCTGGGTGTTTTCGACTGGATTGGGGTTTGGGCTGCCAGTCTCGCCGGCAGGCGCAGTTGTGCCGGTGTCCCCCGACGCAGGGGTTGTACCGGCATCCCCCGTGCCGGTGTCCCCGGCAGCAGGGGGTGGGACGGCATCCCCCGTGCCGGTGTCCCCCGACGCAGGGGTTGTACCGGCATCCCCCGTCAGGGTGCCGGTGTCCCCGGCAGCAGGGGGTGGGACGGCATCCCCACTCCCGGGGTTGACTGTCAAGTCGAAAGTATCAGTGACGCTGTTGCCAGCCGTATCAGTTGCCGTCACTAATATGCTGAGAGTGCCCGCATTCGCATTCGACGGAGTGCCAGAAAAAGTCAGGGTTGTGGGGTCGAAACTCAGCCACGCCGGTAAGGGGTTGCCGGTTAATAGAGTGGCAACATAGCTTAAAGTGTCCCCTGTGTCAACATCGGCAAAGGTGCCCGTATTAAATTGGAAGTTGAAAGCAGCTTGTGCCTCTGCTACTTGGTCGGCAATAGGGTTAACAACTGTCGGGGGGGTGTTGAAAACCGTTACTGTTACCGTTGCCGTAGCGGTACCGCCAAAGCCGTCGCTGACAGTGTAAGTGAAACTGTCAGTGCCGGTGAAGCCAGGGTCGGGGGTGTAGGCGATCGAGCCCGGGTCAACCGCCAGCGCACTGACACAGCCATCCAGGCCACTGCCTAAAGACGACCAACCGCGGCCATCCCAGGCAGCGATGTGATTGGCGCTCACCCCGCCTACTGTGCTGAACCAGCCAGCGGCATACAAATCAGTGCCACCCCAAGCGAGCCCACTGACATCGCCATCAGGGCAATTGCCTACAGGCGACCAATTACTGCCATCCCAGGCAGCAATGTTGCACTCACCGGCACCGTTTGCTGCGGCGATCCAGCCAGCGGCATACAGTTGACTGTCATTTGGGGCCAGCGCAGTGACCCCACTCATACTCCCATCGCCCACAGCCGACCAATTGCTGCCATCCCAGGCAGCAATGTTGAGGGCAGACACCCCACCTGCGGAGTCGAAACAGCCATCGGCATACAGTTGATTGCCATAAAAGGCCAGGTTACGAACCCACTGACTGACACCGCTGCTTAAAGGGAACCAACTGCTGCCATCCCACATAGCGATGCTGTTGGCACTCACCCCCCCTGCTGTGGGAAAGCAGCCACCGGCATACAGCCGGTCGCCACGGAGGGCG
The DNA here is from genome assembly GCA_025454445.1 of Oscillatoria sp. Prado101. GTDB lineage: Bacteria > Cyanobacteriota > Cyanobacteriia > Cyanobacteriales > Oscillatoriaceae > Oscillatoria. Next base: position 15,992 of record JALOOK010000008.1, read on the forward strand.
ATCGCCCAGACCGAGCTATCCGTGCCGCTGCCTAAGGGCGACCAATTCCTGCCATCCCACATAGCGATGTAGTTGGCACTCACCCCGCCTGCGGCGCTGAAGTCGCCACCGGCATACAGCCGGTCGCCACTGAGGGCCAGCGCACTGACCGAGTTATCCGTGCCGCTGCCTAAGGGCGACCAATTGCTGCCATCCCACACAGCAATGTTATTGGCACTCACCCCGCCTGTTGTGGTGAAGTTGCCACCGGCATACAGCCGGTCGCCACTGAGAGCCAGCGCATTGACCGAGCCATTCATGCCGCCTAAAGGCGACCAACTGCTGCCATCCCACTTGCGGATGCCAAAATCGCCGCCGGCATACACAACATCCTGCTTGTGCAGCACCGAGCCATGTCTGCCATTGGTGACGCTGACCACATTAAGATGGTCTCCGTCCGGGTCGATATCCCCATTGAGCACATCAATTGTCACTGTTGTGCCAAAAGGGGTGGCAGCTGTGCGATCGCCGGCTGCCGGTGCGGCGTTGGGGTTGCGGACACTCAAATTGAAGGTGTCGTCAGCAGCTGCGCCCAACGAGTCTGTGGCGCGTACTGCAATGGGGAGGATGCCAGCGTCAGAATTCGTTGGGGTGCCGGTGAACGTTCCGGTTGTGGCGTCAAAACTCAGCCACGCCGGCAGAGAGCTGCTGTCAGAGAGCGTTACATTATAGCTCAGGTTATTCCCACTGTCAACATCTGCGAATGTGCCGGCAGGCAGCTGGAAGCTAAAAGTTCTGCCTGTCGTCGCTAGTTGGTCGGGGATGGGGTTGACAACTTGCGGCGGATCGTTAACGGGATTGACTGCAATCGCGAAAGTGGAGTTTAGGGCACAGCCATTGCCATCCGTAGCGTGGAAGCTGAAGCTATCGCTGACGGTTTCGCTGCCATTGTGGGTATAGGTGAAATTGCCCGCATCGATATCGCTTTGGGTGAAGGTGCCGTTAACTGTGAGGGCGGTATTGTTCAGCAGCAGAGTGCCTGAAGTTGGCAGTGCGGTAACGGTGTAGGTAATGCTATCAGCACCGGCACCGGCATCCGTAACCCTTAGCTGGGATGAGGCGATCGCAGCCATTGCCCCTTCATCGAGGGTGATGCCGGTGTTGATTTCCACAACCGGCACACCTCCCAAGGAGGCGTCCAAGGAGGCACTTACCGGCTGAATCAATGCGCCTGCGGTAAAAACGCCGCTGTAGGCTGCCATCACCTCTGGCGAGAATGCAATGCCAGTCTCAATCAAGCCGGTGGTGTATTCCAGCTGCCAGTCACCGCCCTTGGCAGCGCTACCTGTTTTATGGGCAGAAGCAGCAACCGGCACACCGCAATACCGGCTCACCCGCCGCACAAATGCTTTGCCCATCTCCCCTGCTGCTACATTGCACCCATATATAAGGATACCGGCATCAGCTTTAGTGCGCGCCCCCCACCTTTGCAATTGACTTATATATTGTCCGATAGTGTCGTTGCTCAAGCGTGCGCACCCCAGCTGCAACGAACCAGGACTGCCGTGGCAGACAATATGCAAACTATAAATGCCGGTGCGCTCAGCTAGCGCCGAGCTGATTTGCTCAACGCCGTCTTGAGTCGGAGCGAGTATAATCGCCTGTGCACCGGGCACCGTCCCAGCAGCAAGGCTTTCTGCATCTTCAACTGCAGCGTCGATAAAGACGAGACTGGCGATCGTATTTATATTTGACATATTTTCTTCTTTCCTTTAGCCTGCAGCCGGCAAGCCCTAAGTTGACTTCCCTCCTATCTGGATTGTGGTCTGACTATTTAAGTTTTTTGGCTCAGTAGCAGCTCATTTCACGGCTCATTTCACGGCTCATTTCACGGCTCATTTCACGGCTCATTTCACGGCTAAGCTTCCAGACCTGCCAAGGCCATTACCCAGAATCAAAGAAAAAAGCCTGTTAGGGGATTAGGCTATCACCAGGCAGTCCGGCTGTTTGGCTCCAAAGCCAAATACATCGGTACTGGGGGGAACCAGCTACCTTATATAACCCAAGTTGCAACTTAAGTCGGCGGAGCCGACAAAACGGCTTTCCCAGCTGCCATGCTGGGAACGAGGGGTAAACCAAACTGCTATAAACCAAAATTGTCAGCGCTGGCAAAAGCCCTCTAATTAACCCAAGTTGCAACTTAAGTCGGCGGAGCCGACAAAACGGCGTTCCCAGCTGCCATGCTGGGAACGAGGGGAAGCCTGGGAACGAGGGGAACGAGGGGAAATCAGTTAGTGCGAAGCAGCGGCGGACTTTTGAGCGGGCTTTTGGCTGAAATAGGTTTTGAATATCTCGTGAGCGATCGGGACTGCAGAAACAGCGCCAAATCCGCCATTTTCCACAACAATACCGATGGCAATCTGCGGGTCATTAACAGGCCCATAGGCGACATAATTGGCGTTGTCTTCCTGTCCGAGGACTTCAGCGGTGCCGGTTTTCCCAGCAGTCAGGGGGATGGAACCGTCATTGAGCTGCTGTGCCGTACCCTTTTGCACCACAGCAATCAGTCCCTTGCGAATGGTTTCAATCGTTTCCCGTTTCATGCCGGTGGGCTCTGGTAATGTCGCCGGCGTGTTCGTTTGAGAAGCCAGCAGGTGCGGCTTAACTCTGTAACCGCCATTGGCAATCGCCGCCACCATCACCGCCATCTCTAAAGGCGTTACCAGCACTAGCCCCTGACCGATGGCCATCGTCACCGTATCCCCCAGATACCAATCGTCACCGTAAAGCTTCAGTTTCTCAGCCGGCGTGGGAACGGAACCGTGACTGCCCTGATCCAGCCCCAGCAAATTTAAATCCGTTGTCTCGCCAATTCCCAGCCGGTGCGCCCATTTGGAAATCTCTTCCGGGCCAACTGCCACACCCATTTGATAGAAAAACGTGTTGCTGCTGTAGGCAAAGGCGTCAGAAAAGCCGATTGGGCCATAACCGGCACCGTGTTCGTAAAAATCAATTCCCCCCAGATTAAGAGAAGAAGAACTGACGAGAACAGAGTTTGGTGGGAACTTGCCCGACTCCATACCGGCGGTGGCAGTGACAATTTTGAACGTACTCCCCGGCGGGTAGCCGAGCAGGGCGCGATTCAGAAACGGCTTGTCCTGAGCCTGCAAGCGCTGCCAGTCGGCTTCGGTTATCCTGCCGGTGAACAGGTTGGGGTTAAACTTCGGCCCACTGGCCATCGCTAAAACCGCTCCCGTTTTTACATCCAGCACCACAACCCCTCCGCGCCGGTTGCCGAGAGCTTTTTCGGCGGTTTTCTGCAAGTCAAGGTCAAGAGTCAGCTGCACCGGCTCCCCAGCGATCGGAGGGTTGATGCCCAGCTCCCGCAACTCACTGCCGGTGGCGTCCACCTCCACCAGCCGGTTGCCCCAAACACCGGCCACTCGATCGTTGATTTGGCGCTCCAGCCCCATTTTACCGACAATCATCCCCATCGGATACTGCGGGTTGGCTTTCAGATCCTCTTGGCTTGCTTCCCCAATGTAGCCGAGAATGTGGGCGGCGAGCTCGCCGTGCGGGTAGTTGCGGTTGGATTCCGCCCGAATTTCCACCCCCGGAAATTCAGACGCTCGCTCCGCCAGCGCCAAGAACGCCTTTGAGTTCAGATCCTGGCTGACGCGCACGGGCATTGGGGATTTATAGCCCGCCTTCTCCAATGTTTTGAGGATGTCACTGGCGGGAATGTTCAGCAGAGAACTGAGTTTGGCCGCCGTCTGGGGCCATTTTTGTTGCGGCTGTTCCTTCGGCCACAAATACACCGAGCGCGACAGGCGGTTGGCTGCCAGCAGTTTGCCATTGCGATCGAGTATGTTGCCCCGATCGGAAATAATCGGCACTGGGCGGAGGCGGTTTTGCTCGGCTCGCTGCCGGTTCTCCTCCCCGTGAAGCACCTGTAGCTGAACCAGACGGGCAACAGACACGCTCATTAATACTGTGACAAGCGCCATCAAAACTGCCGACCGGCTGGAGCGGGGCAGAGTTATGTCAGCAGAAGGTTTTGGAGAAGAAAAAGAAAATTCCCTAGCCATATTCGCACAAG
>JALOOK010000276.1 GCA_025454445.1 Oscillatoria sp. Prado101
AGAGCCAGCTCAGGAAGAAGAGGGTCCCGAAGCTCACGGCCTGAGCGGCAGGCAGCTGCGGGAAGGTTTGCGCCAGCTTCAGAGCGACTCCTTCGTAGAAGTTCGAAGCCAGGACAAAACCGGCCAGCAGTCCGGCGATGCCGAAAACCTGAGAGACGACACCGCGCATCACGCCTCGAATGAGGCAGAAGACCGCGAAAACCACGATGACCCAGTCAAGGGTGTTCAGCGCCATGATCCCAGTCCTCACTCACCGTCCCAGTCCCAATCACCTCCCACTTACCGGCATCGTGATTGAACGACCACAGCAAACTCTTCTCCCCAGGCGCTAACCCGTCCAAATTCGGGAAAGTCACCGGTGCCGGCACATCAAAATTGGTCGCGCCCCCATTAACCTCCCGGTTGAACCCACTCGCACCCCCCGCCTGAATCGAAATCACCAACTGCGGATCTAAATTCGGCGGTAAAGGAGCCGGCAGCCGATCCGGAGCCACCGGCACAATCATCCCCTGCGTCGCCGCATTCCCCTGATCGTCCCGCGCCGAATTAGCAGGAAAAGTCACATTTGTCAACTCCCACAAAGACGGGTCAGTATCCGGGAACAGCGCCTGCAGCTGCGCCTTGCTCGCTTCCCCAAACCCCACCTGCGTGTCTTCCGCTGCCGATAGCTGCTGGACATCGGACGCAGCCATCGGTGGCAAATAAACATTAAACGTTTCCTCATCCATCGTCAGCTGGGTCTCTTGCCCAGGCACACTGTGGAAAGGCTTCCCTAAACTCGCATATTGCGTACCCGCCGGCGCAGTGCTCGCCGTGGAACCGTCAATATACACAAAGAAATCCGGAGCCGGCACATCCTCCAGCACGAAATAGCCACTCTCATCCGTCACCGCCTGCAAATCCGGGAACCCATCCACCCGAATCGTCGCCCCCACCACCGGCTTGTCCGATCCGTCGGGATTCTTGTTATACGAATCGTACACATACCCGAAAACATTCGTCCCCTCAATCCGAGTTAAAGGCAGCGTGCGGAAATCCGCGGTCTTCACCCCACCGGCAGTTCCGTCGCCGTTACCATCCAGCGCCTCTCCCTCCCGGGTAACAATCTTATCCCCATCCACAACCGCCCGCACTTCCGTCGAAGCCGGCAGCGGTTCATCATAAAAGAAAGTCGCAAATTCCTCCGTGCTGGAAACCTCAATCCGCCCCGGAATCGTATCCCCATTCGCAATCAGGTAAAACGAATCGCTGTTAACCGTCGCGGGGTCAACCTTTTCCCCAAACCGGACAATCGTCTCCCGATTCAGCCCCACCATTCCCTCCCCATTCGAGGGCGAAATCTCAACCTGCTTGGGAGCCACAGTAAAATCAAACGTCAGCGGTTCCGCCAAAGCATTGCCGGCAATGTCGCTAACTGCCGGTGCAATCGCCAGCTGGTAACTCCCCTCCTGCAAAGACGCGCCAAAATTCACCCGCGCAATTTGGGGAGTCAGCTGTTCCACCGAAACAATACTGACAGCCTGCCCATCCTTTGTCAGAGTATAATTACCCGCCGCAAACGCCGCATCCCCCACCGGCTCATCATAAGACACATCCACAAAAGAAGGTGCCGTGTTCAGAGTTCCGGATATGGCTGTCGCCTCCGGTGCTGTGGCGTCGAGCGTGAGAGAAACTTCCAGCAGACTCGACTCATTGCCGGCGGTATCTGTAGCCACAAGTTTGAGCGTGTGCTCCCCATCCGCCAGCGCCGCGCCGTTAATTTCCTCCAAACGCTGCCGGTTAAACGAGAAACTGCCATTTTCCTGCAAATCCGCCAGCACATCGACAAAACTTCCCACCGGCATCTCATCCAACCCGGCGCGGAAGTTGACAATTTCGCTGACATCTGTTATAATCCCCGCCACCGACGGGTCAGACGTAATGCCATCAGCCTCAGTGCCGGTGTCGTTAGTCAAAGCAGCGGTAATTGCCGGCGGCGTCTCATCCTTACTCACCGTCACGGCGGTAGAGGTAACATTGCCGGCGATGTCAGTAGCAGTAACAGTCAGAGTCTGCTCCCCACCGGCAAGAGCGCTGACATCCAGCGCCACTTCAAACGCGCCACCCTCTAGCGTCACCGGCACTTGAGCACCGTCATCAAAGCCGTAACTCAGTGAGGCGAGAGCTTCTCCCACCGTACCTGTTAGCTGAGCGCCAGGAGCGAGCTGGGCATTATCCGCCGGCGCGGCAATCTCAAGTGCCGGCTGTGTCGTGTCGAGTGTGAGAGAAACTTCCAGGAGACTCGACTCATTGCCGGCGGCATCTGTAGCCTGGAGTTTGAGCGTCTGCTCCCCATCCGCCAGCGCCGCGCCATTGATAGCTTCTAGCTGTTCGCGGCTGAAGGAGAAAGTCCCACCGGCTTGCAATTGAGGCAGAACATCCACCAAAGTGTCGCTGAACCCAGCCCGGAACTGCGCAATCTGGCTGACATCAGTGACAGTGCCGGCAATTGCGGGGTTAGAGGTGATTTTATCAGTGTTGCTCGTGCCGGTGTCGCTAGCGAGTGCGGCGGTAATGCCCGGTGGTTGCGAATCCGGAGGGGGAGCCGGAGTGGGAGTGGGAGTCGGCTCGGGAGTGGGAGTCGGAGTGGGAGTCGGCTCAGGAGTGGGAGTCGGCTCGGGAATAGGAGTCGGAGTGGGAGTCGGCTCGGGAGTGGGAGTCGGAGCCGGTGTTGGTGTCGGTGTCGATATCGGCGGTAGTACAGGCGTCTCTACTGTGGCATCTCCTGCAGCATCATCAGTCACCGGCAAGAAATTGTCTCGACCGAGAATACTGCTGACAACCCCCTGAAGCACCGCGATTGCCTGTTTTGTCCCCTGGTTCTCAATAATCGTGCTGCCGGCAAGAGTGCCGGTGCCGGACACTATCTTAATAGAGTCGAACGTCAAATCGCCGGTTAGCTCAATCAGATCCTCGCCGTCAGTGAAGTCAGCAATGACATCAGCTTCGGTGCCGTTTCCGATAACAAACCTGTCCTTCCCTTCGCCGCCGGTAAAAATGTCCGCACCCAAGTCTCCATAGAGGAAATCATCGCCCTTATTGCCAAAAAGCCGGTCATTGCCTTTACCCCCGCGCAGGCTATCAGCATCCTGACCCCCATAGATGATGTCGTCGCCGGCGTTGCCAAACTGCAGGTCAGCGCCGGCGTTGCCAAAGAGCAAATCGTCGCCTTCCCCTCCGAAGCCGGTATCGCCGTCTTCGTTACCCAAAAGCAGGTCATTGCCCAAATTGCCCAACAGCAAGTCGCCGCCTTGACCGCCCCACAGGGAGTCGTTGCCTTGGCCACCGTAGCAGGTATCTTCGCCCTGGTTGCCAAACAGCAAATCCGCGTCTTGGTTGCCAAACAGCAGATCCGCACCTGAACCGCCAAAAGCGGTATCGCTCCCCGGAAGGCCCAAGATTAGGTCTTTGTCCGCAGTGCCACTGAATTGCTCGGCACCGGCACCGCCCAGAAATGTATTATCGGCCAGAAACACCATAGTTATTGCCTTTAAGGCTGAGAGAAAAGAAACAGAGGGAGAGTATCCCCATACATGCAAAGATTTTCACCCTCACCCCCAGCACTCAGCGCCGGGAAGCTATCGATTGCCCACATGTTTCTTAACATGGCAGAAGTCTTGCTAGAAGCCGATTGAGGGTCCAGAAACCCGGTTTCTTTGAGAAACCGGGTTTCTATCTCACTTGAGGGTCCAGAAACCCGGTTTCTTTGAGAAACCGGGTTTCTATCTCACGCTTGAAAATGCAGGACCGCAGAATCGGGCAGAGAGCGAACGCTCGTCAATTGTTAAGAAAGATGCGGGTAAGGCATCGCGGGGAGAGGGTTGGGTGGTGGGTTTGCCCGCAGCAAAGAGTTTTGGCCGTCGTCGCGCCACCCCTTGCGCCAGCGACCGCCCAGCGGTGGTAACACTTGAAGGAGCTCTTTGAGGCTGTCTCGCAGCGGACTCGCGGCTATCAGGTGAATGATTTATACCGACAGTTTTATCTTATACAGGCTGGTAATAGCTGTCAAGGGTGGTGCGAAAAATTTTACTTTTATTCACAAAACTGCGTAAAAGTGCCGGGGAACGAGGGCGAGTGAGCTCAGTCTTAGGAGACTAGCCCGCCCCACTGGCTCGATATGAGACAAGCAACCCCCCTAAAAAAGGGGGGCGAATGCAGAGAATATCCGCTAATATCTGCGTAAATCTGCGTAAAGAAAGCGGTTTTTAACCCTATGTCTCCAGCACAAACCCTGCTAGAACGCCACCGGCAGCAATTTCCAGCCTTGGCCAACAAAGCGTATTTCAACTACGGCGGACAGGGACCCATGCCGGTGGACGCCCTCAAAGCCATCCAGCAATCTTATGAACAAGTGGAGCGTGCGGGGCCATTTTCCCAAGCGGTGAGTGACTGGAACGACCGGCAGAGCATGGCCACGAGACAAGCCATAGCGGGGGAACTGGGGGTGCCGGTGGAAACCATCACCCTCACCGAGGATGTCACCGTTGGCTGTAACATCGCCCTGTGGGGGCTGGACTGGAAACCAGGAGAACACCTGCTGATCACCGACTGCGAACATCCCGGCGTTGTGGCGGCGGTGGGGGAACTGCAGCGCCGGTTTGGCATCGAAGTGTCCACCTGCCCGCTCATGGCCACCTTGAACGAGGGCGATCCCGCAGAGGTCATCGCCAGACACCTGCGCCCCAACACCCGACTCGTCGTACTCAGCCACATCCTGTGGAACACAGGCCAAGTCTTGCCCCTCGCCGAGATTGTCCAAGCATGCCGCAGCCACCCCACAAATGGCCAGCCGGTGCGAATCCTAGCCGATGCCGCCCAATCTGTCGGCGTTCTCCCCCTGAACCTGACAGAATTGGGGGTTGACTTTTATGCCTTCACCGGCCATAAATGGTGGTGTGGACCAGCCGGCGTTGGCGGACTTTACGTCCTCCCAGACGCTTTGGAATCCCTGCACCCAACCTTTATCGGTTGGCGGGGTATTCTCACCAACCAAACAGGACAGCCGGTTGGCTGGAAACCGGATGGGAGGCGATTTGAAATTGCCACCTCTGCTTATCCCCTGTATGCCGGTTTGCGCAGTGCCATAGAAGTTCACCGCCAGTGGGGAACCCCCCAAGAACGCTACCAGCGAATCCAGCACCTCAGCGAGTACCTCTGGAAAAAACTGCGGAATCTTCCCGGAATCAGCTGTTTGCGGAGATCGCCGCCAGAAGCCGGTTTAGTTTCCTTCCAGTTGGATAAAAACCGCCGAGATGCCGGTGTCACCCACAAGCAGCTGGTGCAGTTTTTGGAAAACAAAAACATCATGGTGCGGACAATTGCCAGTCCAGACTGCGTGCGTGCCTGCGCTCACTATTTTACTGTAGAATCGGAAATAGACCAGCTGGTATTTGCCATTTCAGAGTTTATGGGATAGGGAATTATTAAGAAACCCGGTTTCTTTAAGAAACCGGGTTTCTGGCATCCGAGGTTAAGAAACCCGGTTTCTAGGACTAATCCCCTAATCCCGGCTCCCCACTCACAAATAACGCTTAACAATTCCAAATGTCTCAACGACCCGTGCTATATGTGGCCATCACAAATCACGGCTTTGGCCACGCCGTCCGCGCCGCATCTGTAGCAGCAGCGGTGCAAAAGCTGAATCCGGAAATCTTGCTAATTCTGGTCACGACAGCGCCGCGCTGGTTGCTGGAGTCATATATTACAGGGGATTTTATTGTTCGCCCCCGCGCTTTTGATGTGGGCGTTATCCAATCCGACAGCTTGAATATGGATAGACCGGCAACCTTGGAGAAGTTGCGGGAAATTCGCCAGCAACAGAATTCTATTATAGCCGATGAAGTGAATTTCATCCATCTCAACCGAGTGGGGCTGGTGCTGGCGGATATTCCCCCCCTAGCGGCTCCCATTGCCAAATCAGCCGGCATTCCCTGCTGGATGATCAGCAACTTTGGCTGGGATTTTATCTACCGGGAATGGGGCGGTGAGTTTGTGGAAATGGCTGATTGGATTAGTGAGTGTTTCAGCAAGTGCGACCTCTTGTTTCGCTTGCCAATGCACGAAGCAATGGAGGCTTTTCCCAATATAACAGATGTGGGGTTAACCGGCGGAAGCCCCCGCTACAGCCAAGAGGAAATGAAAGCGAGTTGGGGAATCGCTGCGCCACGGGAAAAAACCGTCTTGCTGACGTTTGGGGGATTGGGTGTGGATGGCATTCCTTACCACAATTTGTCACATTTTACAGAGTGGCAATTTATTACTTTTGACCGGCAAGCGCCAGATTTGCCCAATTTGATTAAAGTTATCCCAGAACAGCCGCAGGAGAGCAGCGCTCACCACCCCCTCAGACCGGTGGACTTCATGCTGGTGTGCGGGCGGGTGGTTTCCAAACCGGGGTACAGCACGTTTTCCGAAGCATTGCGGTTGGGTGTGCCGGTGGTTTCCCTGACGCGAGAGGGTTTTGCGGAATCTCCCCTGCTGATGGAAGGTATTCAGGATTACGTTTACCATCAAA
>JALOOK010000277.1 GCA_025454445.1 Oscillatoria sp. Prado101
AAGCAATTATCCTTTCGGAGAAGTGGGCTCCGCCACCTGGACCTCCACCAACGGCAGCAAGGTGGGTAATTGCGTGTTTCCGGGCTATTCCGGAACCGTCTTTGAACCGATCGATGAGTATAAAGGAGATTTCGCCAGGAGCTATTTTTATATGCTCACCCGGTACCTCGATGTAGCACCGACGTGGAGCAGCTGAGTTACGAAGTCAAGATGGCCAATTTTGAATTTGTCGATCACTTAATCGACCTGCTAATCAATTACAAGAACAGTAAAAATGTGGATTTCTCGAAAGCTTTCTACCGGAAGTTGCTGCGGCCTGAAGAGTGAACGGGCTTGAAGAGCAAGCAATGATAAGGGAAAATTCCCCAAGTAGCAAGTATGACGGGAAATGTATCCGCTGATTTAGTATGCTAAAATAGCAGCTTGGCTGCAGACGTTCAACTATAGGAGTGAGGGTGTGCCAAAATCCCCTAAATATTTACTGATTGGGTCAGCGGAGCCTTACAGCGGCAAGACCGCTACCATCCTGGGAATAGCCCACCAGTTGCAGCAAAAAAAACTGGACATCGCTTACGGCAAACCTCTGGGAACTTGTCCTAGTCTCAGTCCGGAGGATGGAATCGATGAGGATGTGCGCCTGGTGGCCAAAACTCTCAACCTGCCAGCTCGGCGGCTGCTGCCAACGCTTGTGTTCCTGGATGAAGCCGCGCTCGCCAAACGCCTGACCGGGAAAGATGGCACTGACTATTCCCCGGCTGTGGCCAAATCCGCGGGCGGGGCTTATGGGGATTTGGTGCTGCTGGAAGGCGCGGGAACTCTGGAGGAAGGCTATCTGCTGAATTTGTCCCTGCCGCAGGTGGCTGAGGCCGCTGACGCTTCTGTCCTGCTGGTGGCAGGTTTGCAGTCTGTGCTGTCGGTTGAGCGGCTGTTGGCGGCTAAGCAGCGCTTGGGGGCTCGCCTGTCGGGCGTTTTGCTCAACGACATTCCCGCAGAGCAACTGCTGACTGCACAAGAAGCTGTTCGTCCTTTTCTGGAGTCGCAAGGGGTGCCGGTTTTGGGCATGCTGCCGAGAAGCAACTTGCTGCGCAGTGTCAGTGTCGCTCAACTGGCCCGCAGGCTGGGGGCTGAGGTGCTCTGCCGGTCTGACAGGCTGGATTTGATGGTGGAAACTCTCACCATTGGGGCGATGAATGTCAATTCGGCGATTAAATATTTCTCGGAAGGGAGAAATATGGCTGTGGTCACCGGCGGCGACCGCACGGATATCCAAATGGCGGCGCTGGAAACGAATACCCAGTGCCTGATCCTCACCGGCCACATCCAGCCGCCACCGGCAGTTCTCAGCCGTGCCGAAGAGGTGGAGGTGCCGGTGCTGTCAGTGGCCCTCGACACTCTGGCCACGGTGGAAATTATTGAGCGTGCTTTGAGGCAAGTTCGCCTCCAGGAACCGGTGAAGGTGGAATATATCCGGCAAATGATGGCAGAACACTTCGATATTGACCGCTTGCTGGCAGCGCTGGACTTGCAACCGGCAGTGGCTAGATCCTAGGTCAAGCCATCCCAGAAACCGGGTTTCTCTGAGATTGCTAAAGAAACCCGGTTTCTTAACGCATAACGTCAGAAACGTCAGAAACCGGGTTTCTCTGAGAATTAAGGGCAAAAAACGGCAGATTGTGCTAAAGAAACCCGGTTTCTTAACGGATAACGTCAGAAACCGGGTTTCTCTGAGAATTAAGGGCAAAAAACGGCAGATTGTGCCAAAGAAACCCGGTTTCTTAACGCATAACGTCAGAAACGTCAGAAACCGGGTTTCTTTGAGAATTCAGGGCAAAAAACGGCAGATTGTGCCAAAGAAACCCGGTTTCTTAACCCCCGTTTCTTAGCCCCGGTTTCTTCACCCCCTAGCCGGCAGGAACCCAACTGCCGTGAAATCCTGGGGGCACAACTTCTGGCAGCGCCAGCCGGCACACCGGCTCGCAGTCCAAGCGATCGGCGTCAAAAACCCACACTTGGCTGCGGTTTTCCTGACTGTCAAACACCACGGTCAAAATCCAGCCCTGCTGGGGATTGTCCGCGTCTGGGGCGTAAATCGGCTCTGTGGGATACCGGCCCGCTCCCAAGTTGGCCTCGGTGAGGGTGCCGGTTTGACAGTCGAAACGCCCGATGCTGTCGTACAGTTCCCCGATAGCGTCTGTTCCCTGCCGGTGCAGCGATAAATAGGTAAAGCGGTTTTCTCGCCCCACCTCGGAAGCCGCCACTGCCGGGAATTCGCAGCTGCGTCCCAGAATTTCTCGCATTTCGGCGATTTGGCCGGAAAGCGGGTCTAGCCGCAGCCGCCACAGCGAGCCTTTGGCCAGGGTCTGGGTAAGACCGGCAGCCACTTCTTTGAGGCGCTGGTTGGTCTGAAAATTGTCATAGCGCAGGATGTCCACTACCACCGCTCCGCCTGCGTCCACATACCCGTTGCTGAAATGCCACTGATACCACGGTTCGGCTTCGCTTTTGCTTACCACAGAAAGGGTATTTTTGTCAAGTACCAGGATCTGAGTTCCTTTTTCAGGACGCCAGCGGAGGGAGTCGCTGAAGCTTTTGAGCTGCAAGAGTGCGGGGAGCACCTGCAAGCGCACGGGGGGAATGAAGAAGACGAGATATGGGCCGGCGAGGACAAAATCGTGAATCAGGGAGAGGCCATCGAGGGGAATGGCGGTCTGTTGGAGCAGCTGGAGCTGGCTGTTGCAGCGGTAAACGCGCAATTGGCTAGTTTTGCCGGGGGTGACGCCAAAGTTATAAATCTCGCCGGTTTGGGGATCTCGCTTGGGGTGGGCGGAATAGGGCCAGTTGGGGTTTAACCAGCCGAGATTGTCGAGTCCGAGGGTTTCGAGGGTGTTTGGCTCGAGGGCGTGGGGGTGCCCGCCCTCCCAAAGGGCCAGCAGTTTGTCGGCAAGTGCCAGCACATTGGTGTTGGCGGCATTTTTGACTTGTTTGGCGAATTTCTGCCAGAATCGGGCGGGTGAGATGGTGCCGTAACCGCCGTAGAGCAGTTGGCCTTTGGCTTGTTCCTCCAGATAGCCGGCTGTGCGCACATAGCGGTAGGTGGCGGTGGCGGTGCCGGTGGGGGTGCCGGTGGGGGTGCCGGTGAAGTGGGTGGCGAGAATGGCTCCATCGCCATCAAACCAGTGCCCGACGCGACGCCCGCCGCGTTCCAGTCGGGCTGGGCCATTGCGGTAGAGGGTGCCGCGCAAGCCGGTGGGGATGGCACCGGCAGTGACGGGCAGGGGTGTTGGGCCAAATTCGGCTGCCGGTGGCAGGATTGCTTTTGCCCAAGCTGGAGCAGATGCCGGTGGAGTGGTGACAGTCATTTTTTTTCTGAGAGTGGGGCTGTTGAGCGGTTGGCGGCAAGCGCGGGCCAGTGCGAAGCGCCAAGCCGCCCTTAAGAAATACTTACAGCCAAAAAGGGGTGCTTTAGGCGGCGGTTTTTGTTAAAATATCAAGGTTGTACTGTTCAGCGAATGAGCGTCTTTGAGTCAATCGATAGAAATACCCAAGATAGATACACTGGCGCAAGAGCTGGCTACGATCCAGCAAACTGGTTCTAAGCGGATTGCTATATTGGGATCGCGCCATGTCCCGATCACACACCAGCACTTGATTGAGATGATGAGCTACGCGCTGGTTTTAGGCGGCAACCGGATCATCACCTCAGGTGCAACCGGCACCAATTCCGCTGCTATCAAAGGAGCGATGCGGGCCGATCCGAACATGCTAACGGTAATCTTGCCCCAAAGCCTGGATCGGCAGCCGGCGGAGTCTCGATCGCAGCTGGAACAGGTGATGCACTTGGTGGAAAATCCAGGCAATGACAGCCTGTCCCTGGCTGAAGCTAGCGCCCTCTGCAATCAGGAGATTGTTTCGCGGTGCCAGCAGTTGATCTGCTTTGCGTTTCACGACAGTCACACGCTGCTGCGCAGCTGTCAGGAAGCGGAAGAACAGCGCCGAGTGGTGACGCTGTTCTACTTTGACTGAGCCAAAGTCATTGGTGACAAGTCATTAGTGTTTTGCTTTTTGACCGATAACCAATGACCCATGACCTTTGAACCCTAATAATAAGTAACCCCGAATGCAATTCCCTGTGTCTGCCATTCTGCTTTATGCAATTGTGGCGGCGGCTGTGCTGATTTATGTCCCTTTCCTGCTGGTGGGCTACGCTCGCGCCCAAGTGGGGTACGATGTGTCAGCGCCCCGCGCTATGTTTGACAAATTGCCGCCCTACGCCCAAAGAGCGACTTGGGCGCACCAGAATTCTTTTGAAACGTTTATGGTGTTTGCGGCGGCGGCGCTGATGGCTTACGCCACTGGCGTCGATTCGGATTTGGCAGCTTGGGCGGCGCTCGCTTTTGTAGCGGCTAGGTTGCTTTATTCGGTTTTTTATATTGCCAATGTGCCGCTGGGGCGTTCGCTGATGTTTGGCATTGGCACGCTTTCCACCGGCACTCTCTTTGTCCTCAGCTTGCTGGCTGCTAGTAGCTGAGCGAGGGCAAATTAGCAATCATAAGTTTGCCGGGGTTAAGAAACCGGGTTTCTCTCCCGGGGAAGGCAATTTTGTCGGAGGTCAAGCTAAAAGAAACCCGGTTTCTGAGAATTCCAAACCGGCAGTAGCCTAGCGAGGGCAAATTAGCAATCATAAGTTTCCCAAAAATTATCTATGGCTGATACTTATTCTTTTGATATCGTCAGTGACTTTGACCGGCAGGAATTGGTGAATGCCGTAGACCAAACTGTGCGGGAAATCAACAGCCGGTACGACCTGAAAAATACAAAAACATCGGTGGAACTCGGCGAAGAGGAGATTACGGTCAGCACGGACAGTGAGATGACGCTGCAAGCGGTGCACGGGGTTTTGCAGCAAAAGGCAGTGAAGCGCAACCTGTCGCTGAAAATCTTTGATTACGGCAAAGTTGAAACTGCTAGCGGCAATCGCGTGCGTCAGGTGATTAAGCTGAAAAAGGGCATTGAGCAGGATATTGGCAAGCGGATTAGCAAGCTGATTCGCGACGATTTCAAGAAGGTGCAAGCCTCGATTCAAGGCGATGCTGTGCGGGTTTCGGCGAAGTCGAAGGACGACTTGCAAGCGGTGATTCAGCGCGTGAAGCAGGAAGATTGGCCGGTGGCTTTGCAGTTTACAAATTATCGCTAAGATTTGCGTTGCTTCCAATTCTTAGCCTAGTTCGTAGTAGGGCTTCAGCCCTTGGGTTCGTAGTAGGGCTTCAGCCCTTGGGTTCGTAGTAGGGCTTCAGCCCTTGCGTTCGTAGTAGGGCTTCAGCCCTTGCGTTCGTAGTAGGGCTTCAGCCCTTGCGTTCGTAGTAGGGCTTCAGCCCTTGGGTTCGTAGTAGGGCTTTAGCCCTTGCGTTCGTAGTAGGGCTTTAGCCCTTGCGTTTGTAGTTGGGCTTCAGCCCTTGCGTTTGTAGTTGGGCTTCAGCCCAAAGTTCTTAGTTGGGCTTTAGCCCTACCATATCTCCCGCAGGGGGACAATTTAGAAGGCAGGGGTTGTGGTGGGTGACGCGAAGCGCGTCACCCACCCTACTATCAGCTGGCAGATTTTGATTCAGCGTCTATCTTTTGAAACAAACCCTCCAGATTGGCGAGGAACGTCTCCAGATCCGCGCTTTCCATCTCGCGCCAGCCATCACTTCCCAGAATTGACGGGACATTGTATTTCTGGCTGGGATAAAAGTTAGCGAACGCTTGGGAAGAAACCCAGAGTTTTACTTTGCCATTTTTCTCAGGCTGCGCGGAAATTCCAAACAGGCAGTTAGACCAATTGCTGGGCGCTTTGGCTATCAGGCTGAGTGGCGGGCTGAACATTAAATGAGTGGGCCACGGATTGAGGGTGAGCTGGTGTTGCTGTCCAGCTTGCACCAGCCGCAGAAATTCCCTGCCAATGCCGTGTTGCTGCGCCATCGCCACCAAGGACTGCAGGCGATCTTGCGGAGTAGTCAAACGGTTTTTAGCTTGAGGTTTCTTTGCAGGATCTTGTGCGGACGCCATTATGGAACTCAGAAGCTGTTTATCTTCCTGCTGTTTAGTTCTTTCATCCAGTTTGGCGGTGAGCTTCTGCAGTTGCTGCAACTGCTCCTGCACCTGAGCGAAACTGTCGGCGAGTTGCGGGATTTTGCCGATTTCGGTATTGAAGTGGGCGTGGGCGGACTCCACCGGGCGGAGGGAGTCTTGCAGCTGTTGGCGCAGGGACTGGATTTCTCCTTTGAGCTGCTGAATTTCTGCCTTTAGATCGCTGGGATCGTAGGGGGCGGGAAGCGCTTCTAGCTGCTGTTTGACGCTGGCGGCGCTCTGCTTTAATTCTTCTATTTGCTGGGGTTCCGATCGCCGGTTAAATGCCTCGGTTAAGGAGGAGAGGCTTTCTTGGAGCTGCTGAATCTGTAGCTGTAGAGGAGTGGGGTCAAAGGCAGGTGTGTTTTGCGGCTCGGCGAGGGCTGCTTTTAATTCCTGAATCTGTAGCTGTAGAGGAGT
>JALOOK010000278.1 GCA_025454445.1 Oscillatoria sp. Prado101
TGTTTCTCAGAAATGAGACGGTGCCGTTTGCCATCGCTTATGTTCAATAGTGGCAGGGACAAAAGACCTGCCAAAGCAGAACAACTGTAAATTGGGAAGGAAAACTGAATGCTTGACGCTTTTTCCAGAATTGTCGTAGGAGCTGATTCCAAGACAGCTTACGTTGGCGGTGGCGATTTGCAAAGCCTGAGAACCTTCATTGCCGAAGGTAACAAGCGCCTGGATGCAGTCAACGCCATCTCCAGCAACACCAGCTGTATCGTCTCCGACGCCGTTTCTGGCATGATCTGCGAAAACCAAGGCTTGATTCAAGCCGGTGGCAACTGCTACCCCAACCGCCGCATGGCTGCCTGCCTGCGCGATGGGGAAATCATCCTGCGCTACGTTGCCTACGCACTCTTGGCTGGGGACGCTTCCGTTCTGGAAGATCGCTGCTTGAACGGGCTGAAGGAAACCTACATCGCCCTGGGCGTTCCCCTCTCCTCTGCTGCCCGCGCCGTTGCGATCATGAAAGCCGCCTCGGTTGCTTTCATCAACAACACCGCCAGCAAGCGCAAGATTGAAACCCCGGCAGGTGATTGCTCCTCGTTGGCTGCAGAAGCTGCTAGCTATTTCGACCGGGTGGCTGCCGCTCTCAGCTAGTCAGACAGGTTGACGGGTTTAAAACAGTTGGTAGCGTTGGGTGCGCTGAAAAGCAACAGACCAACCTTCAACAGGGCTTTCCCTTTCAAACCTTCAAACCGAAAAGTGTTCAAGAACACTCAGCTAAAGTCAACAATTATTCAGGAGATAACAGAAACATGAAATCAGTAGTTACCACAGTTGTTACTGCTGCTGATGCTGCCGGTCGTTTCCCCAGCGGTTCAGACTTGGAGTCCGTGCAAGGTAACATCCAGCGTGCCGCCGCTCGCTTAGAAGCCGCAGAAAAGCTGGCCAGCAACCACGATGCCGTGGTCAAGGAAGCCGGCGATGCCGTTTTCAAGAAGTACCCTTACCTGAAGAATGCCGGCGAAGCTGGTGAAAACGAGGTGAAGGTGAACAAGTGCTATCGCGACATCGACCACTACATGCGCCTGATCAACTACTGCCTGGTTGTCGGCGGCACCGGCCCGCTGGATGAGTGGGGTATTGCCGGCGCACGCGAAGTGTATCGCGCCCTCAGCCTGCCCACCGCAGCCTACGTCACCGCATTCCAATTCGTTCGCGACCGCGCTTGCGCTCCTCGCGACCTGTCCCCCCAAGCCCTCACCGAATTCCGGGCTTATCTGGACTACCTGATCAACGCCCTGTCCTAGTTAATTTTGCCGGCATCGCTGGCAATTAATTTGGTACAATACTCCTAGCCTCGGGGGACTCTTGGCACATAGCAATGCCTGCAAAGGTAAAGTTATCTGCCAAGAGTCCTCTAAGCATTTTGTTTGGGAATCCTTCCTCTGACAGCGAGAGGCTCCGCCTCGCGCCTGTTGTTAGCGCTCAGTCGTATTTATGGACAATCGCTTTTCAAATATATTTCCTGGACTGACAGAAGAACGGGCAATAGAACTGCTAACAGTACCTTTAGAAGAACTGGAAGATAAATCCGAGCGCTACATTGCGGCGTCCCATTTGGTCAATTTTCCCACAGAGCGGTCAATCAACGCCCTGATCGCCACAGTCAAAGACCAAAATCCGGTTTTGGAACAGCGGATCGCTCGGCGCAAAGCCCTGGAAACTTTGGGCCGGCTGAAGGCATCTCAAGCGCTTCAGGCCATTCGTTCCTGTTTAGCCGATGCCGACGGTTACACGGTAGAAAATGCCGTGTGGGCCATAGGAGAGATTGGCAGCTCCGACCCAGAAATACTCGAAGAAATTGCCCAGCAGCTAGACAAACCTGGGCAAACCTACCGGCTGATTATTCAGGTGCTGGCAAAACTCAACGCTCAGCCAGCGGTGGGAAGAATTGCCAGATTTACCTCCCACGAAGATCCGGCAATAGCCGGTGCGGCGATAGCTGCTCTCTGCCAGCTGACAGGCAACCCCACCGGCATCGAGCAAGTGGTAGAATTTCTCCACCACCCGAATGTTAACGCCCGCCGGTCTGCCATACAAGACCTGATGGACGCCAAACATTATGCCGCCATTGGCAACATTGCCACCTGTCCCGTTTCAGTGGTATTTCGCCTGCGGGGAATTCGCCACTTAGCCGAGACCGGCGTGCCGGCAGGGCATCTCAACTTTGCTCAGGTTGAGCCGGTTCTGGTAATGGTGATTCGCGACCATTCCCAAGACCTGCAGCTCGTGCATGAATACGACCAACCGCCAACCCTGGAATTTGCCATTAATGAACTGTACCAAACTGATTTTGGGCGCTGTTATTTGGCAACTCAGACACTGCTGGATTTGTATCCAGACACCGCACCGGCAGCACTTATGGCCACTTTTGCCGACAGGGCGCACAACGATTACGGCGCTCACTACCATGTGGTGAAACTGCTGGGATGGCTGAAATACGCCCCAGCATACGAGCTGCTGGTAGAAGCGCTGCACAACCGGCGACCGCAATTTCAAAAATCGCGAGCCGGTGCGGCAATCGCCCTAGGAAATTTAGGCGACAAGCGGGCAATTCCAGAATTAAAAGCCGGTTTAGAAACCAGCATTTGGGAATTGAAATACGCTTGTTTGATGGCGCTGGAGCAGTTAGGCGACAGCAGCGGAAACCAGCAGTGTGCCGGCGATCCAGATTGGCTGGTGCGGGCGAAAGCCACTCGCTTTGCAGTAGGGTGCGTCAGCGGTTGATAGCCTGCAGCAGCGAGGTGAAATCAACCGCCCGCTGACGCACCGGCGTTTAAAAACTCGTTCCCAGCCTGGCAGCTGGGAACGCTTTCCGGGAGGCTCCGCCTCCCCCTCAAATCCGGCGATGTTAAGTTTAATCCCAAAAACCCCTTAAAAGCCGGCTTTATAGCAGTATGCACTTAGGTTAAGACATGGGCACGATCGCACGATCGCACGATCGCACGATCGCACGATCGCATGATCGCATCATCGCCAGAAGGCATCTTTCTGTCAGTCTTTCCTATGCGCCATGCGCCATGCGCCATGCGCCTGGGGATTAATGTCCGTGCCCAATATAACTACTGCTATAAAATCCTTGCATATCAAATCCTTGCATCCAAAATGACTCAGACTGCGGATAAAAATATCAGCGATTACAACAGCCGCACAGTGACAATTGAAGTAACAGGCGTGCGGCGTCAAAATGTAACGCGCAAAAGTAAGTACACGGTGACAGTGCCTTACAGCCGGCTGTCTCAGGAGATTCAGCTTCTTCACAGGCTCGGCGGCAAAATAGTTAGTATTAAGGTACGCTCAATAGCTGTAACTCAAGCATCGCAAGCGAAAACGGATGTGTATCCGCAGCTGAAACACAAGAATCCCAAACTGCGGGAAAGAGCGATGCGCCAGATTGCCGAGGAACGCACCTCCGAGACAATTCCTCAGCTAATGGCTATTTTATCGGATGAAGATGTGGTTTACCGGCGAGCTGCTGTTCAGACACTGGGCGTTATTGGGCTAGATGCCGTGCCGGTGCTGGCGCAGCAACTGGTTGCGGATGCAAATGCCACAGTGCGAGCCAGCTGCGCCAAAGCGCTGGCGGCGATCGCACTCAACTTCCCAGAAGAAAGCTTCCCAGAAGCCGGTTTGCAAGCTTTGCAAAAAGCCCTGCGCGATCCGGATGCGGTGGTAAAACTGGCGACTGTAGGCGCACTCAGCACGGTGGGAGCGCCCGCAGCAGATATCCTGCTCGAAGCGCTGCACATCGACGATATTGCCTTGCAAGTCGCTGTTATAGGCGCTTTAGGGTCAATTAGCGACCCGAAAGCCGCTGAAGCGCTTGCCGCCTTTGCCCAGAATCAAGACGCCGATCCGTACATCCGCGAATCAGCCCAAAGCGCTCTGTCTCGTCTCGAACAAATGACTCAGATGAATGCGGCAGCGGCAAAAAAGAGGGGGCAGGGTTAATATAGCAAAAGGAGGCAGAGCCTCCAGCACAGCGTTCCCAGCCTGAGGCTGGGAACTAGGGAAATGATTTGTGAAATATGTGAGGGGCCAGAAACCCGGTTTCTTTAAGAAACCGGGTTTCTACCTTTTCACAACTCAAATATAAACGCTATATAGCTCCTTCAAAATCAGTAGTTGCGGAAGTTTTCGCGAGAGCAGCGGTCGTCAAATTTCGTGTAAAAACCGCCGTATTCTATCCAATACTGTTTCAGATCGTGCCCCGGCGTGTGTAAACTCGCTTTGGCCTGATAGAGAATCACCTGCCGGTGATTCCCTATCCAAATTTTCTTAAGCGTATTGACGGAAATTAAAGCGCCTCCCAAACAGGTGACGCACTCAGTAAACCTCTCAACGGCAGAATACTCCACAGTCTCGAAGATAAAAAAATTACCCGAACAAATAAGGTGCCGGCTCCGTATCCAGCATTGCATTTTCTTGCGAGCTTCTGGTGGCAACATGGCAACATTTTTTGGCTGGAGTTAGCACAGAAATTTCCATTGAGCGCCATTGGACACTCGCTCAGAGCCATATAGCAGTAGCAAATTAGGTTAGGACATGGGCATTGGGCATCACGCATGCATGGCATCACGCATGCATGGCATCACGCTGGCATTGATGTGAGTCTCTCACATGCGCCATGCCATTAATGTCCGTTCCCAATATGACTGCTGCTATACACTCAGTGCCGGCAATTCGCCAGCAAAACTTTCCCGTTTTTCAAACCGTAAAGGCCCTTCTTTTGACCCCCAAACATGCTCGTGAGTGCTGACATCAAACCCCTGGTCTAAACTCACCCAAGTGTTCTCCGTCAGTTCCACCTCACTCACCAGATAAGTCTGGCGACCGTTGCGAGGAATCAAACACCGGCACCCCGGCTCAACACTACCTCGAAACATCTCCCCCTCTCGCCGGAAAACCATTGAGCAGTGATACCGGCGCTGCGTGCACTCCGGGGTAATTGTCTTGAGGATATCCGGTTCGCGCCCCGCACCGGCATACAGCACCGGGTCTTTCAAACCGTAATTCTCCACATAAATGCAGTCGCCCATATCCACCAGCCGGTGGACGCCCTGCCGGTAGGGACTCCACAGATCGTAGTCGTAGGCTTGCTCGGAATAAAAACCGATGCCAGAAAAAAACTCAAACGGGAGCGGGCGAAAAAAAATGCGAATGTGGGCGTAGAGTTGCGAGTTGGCAAACGCCTGCTTTTGGTTGCTAAAATCCCCCGCCATCCAGCGGGCCAGCTCTATTAAATCATTCGATTTCATGGTTGTGCTGCGCGTTCGCCATACTTTAACTCTCAGGTAAAAACCTTTAGATTGGGCTCTTGACCCGCTAACAGAAGATTAGAGCTGATTTATCAATTCATTGTTAAGCCGACGGCCAGAAACCGGGCCATAAACCGGGTAACTTCGGCGAAACCCGGTTTCTTGTGGCTTCACTTTTTCTTTATTAAGACCTACGCAGAAACCGGGTTTCTCAACCAGCAGTCAAGACTTTCAGCCCTCGTTCCAGAACCAGAAACCCGGTTTCGTCTCACAGTTGTGCGTAAGTCCCGTTTATAAATCAGCTATGATTGACCGACTTCAGAAGTCACTTTCTCAGTATATCCCTCACTTGCAGTCCGCGACAGCGAGCGAATTTCTGAGGAAAACGAAGCCGTTACCACACCGGCACCGTCACTGGTTTTTATCAAAGAAACCCGAAATCGCAAATTTGGCGTCGCAAACCAAATCCGCTCCTCAGCTGTCGCTCGCTGATAAGCGGTCAGCAAAATAAAAGTGCCATCCTCCGTCAGCTGGTAATCGCCAATCGCCGGCATCGTTTCAGCGTATCCCTGCTCTCGCAGCAATTTGCCTTTTACCGGACTTTCCGGATCGGGAACCGGAACTAGCACGCAGCTGCCTGACAGCTTTTCGTCCTCGTTCCAGTCTGACTCACCCTCCCAGATCATGCGAAAAGGACTTGTGATGGTTTGCGGGTCAACGCCACAAGACCGGCACAAGTCAATCACCGCTGGGTCGTCACAGGTTAGCGGTTCAATATCAATCGTTGACCGCACTTCTTCAAAGTGGCTGAAAGCCAGATTGTGGCCGCTGCGCTGCGAGCGCCACCGGCCTATGGAAAGCTCCACGAATTGAGAAATGTTTATTGTCACAGCAAGTATGGTCTATCAGTCACTGGACTTAGATTTGCGCCCTTTTTTGCTCCCAGTGTTTTTGGAAGTTTTTTTGCTCTTGGTCGAGAGCGTGCTGCTTTTGCCTTTAGCCGTCTTCTTGGCAGTCGTTTTCGGCACCGGTGCGGCGGACTCTTCTGGAGCGGGTTCAGCAATCTTGGCAGCGCCTGAGTCGGGCTCGGACACCGGCGATGACACCAGCGCTTCTACCGGCTCAATTGCCCGTGCGGGAGCTTCCGCCACCCTTGCCGGAGCGGCCACCTCAGGAGCCGCCTCTTCCATCAATGGCTCTGCATGGGACACCGA
>JALOOK010000279.1 GCA_025454445.1 Oscillatoria sp. Prado101
CGCGAAGCAGATGACGGGGCCTGCAAGCTTGAGCATGCCATTTCTCCGGCGCTACTTGACCGGCTCATCAAGTTTATCAGCTTTATTGAGCAGTGCCCCCGGGGCGGCGATGAGTGGGTGCAGGAGTTCAGCCGTTTTTGCGAACAGGGGGTTTTGAAAAGGGAGTGAACTGACGAAAATAAAAGGGCGGATGAACTCCTCAAAGATGGCAAAAGTGGCCGGCTTTATTTACTGGCCGGCAGCTTGCAATTCCAGCCCCAAGGCGATCTAGAGTTGAAGAGCGCCGCGCTAGCCAACCGTCCAAATTGTCAGGCGCACGTTTCCTCTCCCAAGGAGATTGCTCATTAAAATTATGATTCAGGACAATCCGAGTATCGAGACGCCACCCTCACTGCTTGCTGAAACACCTATGCCACTAGCCGAACCGTGGCTTATTTATGCCATAGGAGGTGGCTGGGGGCATCTCACCCGCGCTTTGGCCCTGGGTCGGAAGGCAGCTCGAGAAAGGCCGGTGTTCTTACTCTGCAACAGTCCCTATGCCTCTCACTTGCTGCGCTACGAGGCGCGGAAAAGAAACCGCAATAAAAAATTACCTCAACCCTCACCCTCGATGGAAAATATTTCTGATTTTACTGGGGAGCTACTGCCAATAGTTGAGGGCTGTTACCTGCATGTTATTTCACCTGATGCCTCCGACCTCGCCACCAGAAAGCAGGTGCGTCAGGTGCTTGCGGCTGAGGAATATGAGTGCGCGATTGTGGATACTTTTCCCAAAGGATTGGGGGATGAGCTGGCAGATATATTACCCCAGCTGGCAGCACCCCGAATTTTGGTGCATCGCGATATTAATCCCGATAGCGTGCGGGCGCTTGACTGGCCGCGCTTTGTGGCGGAAAATTATCAGTTGGTGATTGTTCCGGGAGAGGGCGAGCAACTGCCGCTGTCGCACTTGTCCGGGGTTGAGCACACGGCACCGTGGCTGATTCGCAGCGCCGGCGAACTGCCCGATGTCGCCCGCGCCCGCACCCTCCTCGGTTTAAACCCCGCCCTCAGCGAGCCTCTGGTGGTTGTCTGCGCTGCCGGTCTGCCGCAAGAGTTGCGCTTGTACGGCCACTTGACGCGGGCTCTGGCTGAGAAATTCACCGGCGTCACGGTGCGCTGCTTGGCTGCTGAGCGTCCGAAAAACTGCCCGCCTGAATTGTGGGCCTTTCACTGGCCTGCCATAGAGTGCTTGCCGGCAGCTGATCTGGTTGTTGGGGGTGCCGGTTACAACACTTTTTATGAGTGCGCCGCTGCCGGTGTGCCCTTGGTGGCGTTTGCCTTTGAGCGCCGGTATGACCGGCAGGCGCTGCGGGCCGAGCGGGCTGATGGCCGATACCCTGTGCCGGTGTTGCGGGTTGAGAGTGTGGAAGCGGCGCTCAAGGCGGTTGGCGACCTCCTGAGTGTGGCCCCCAGGGACCGGCACCCTCCCGCCTACCGCAATGGTGCTGCCGATGCTGTCGGGCTGATTTCCCAGGTTGTTGCCAAGTGGTGAGCGTTAGAGATTGTTTATAAAAAAACGTGAAGGAGCCTGAAACTGGGGGGCGGCCACGGGGGGCCGCCCCTACAGGCCACTTGCTATTACAGTCGGTTTCAAACGACAGTATCAAGAAACCGGGTTTCTTTAAGAAACCCGGTTTTCGGGTGAATAAAAAACCCGGTTTCTGAAAGAAACCGGGTTTTTTGCGGCGCTGTAGCATTAGAGATTAAGCTGGAAATATCGGATTAAAACCTGATGCCAATGGCGGTTTGCACCGACACCGCCGACGCCTCACCTTCATACCCTTTGGGTGCCCACATTAAGTCCACAAGGAACATGCTGAAATCGCCCACATACCCTTCCGCACCGGCTATAATTATCGGGCTTGAGGTGTTGCCAATCGTGTTGTTGGCATTGCTGGTGTTGATGCTGTAACCGGCTCCCACATAGCCATCAATATTTGACTTCACCTTAAAATCATAGGTCGCTGTCGGGACTAGCATCTGGGTGTATTCCCCAATCAGCGCTAACGGTCGCACTGAAAATGTGTCGCCGACAGGAATTTTGCCCCGCAACACCACGGCAATGTTATCGCTGTCACCACTGCTGTTTATCGGGTTGTTCAAAAAGGCTGACGAGTGACCGATAGCGATATACGGCTGCCGGTTAGGGCCGCTTTTTTTTGCGGCCTTTAATGGGGCGTTTTCCGCACCTGCGGCAGAGCTAAACCCCAGACAGACGAGAAGAGCCAGACTCGCGGCCATCCTGCTGGAAGTGGCGAATATCGCCCTCGTTCCTGGGGCGGTATTACTGAAATTTTTTGGATTTTTCATATGGGGTAATCCTGGGAATCAGTCCGGGGTTTGCCTGTTGGATATTTTCTCGATCAACATCTATCAAAGGCTCACCCTTATAACCGTTTCAGGAGTTTTGCTAGCTGGTCAGGAGACTGTACCCAATATCTTAGAGACTGTTTATAAAGTGATTTTTAAGGCCCGCGGGGGGGAAGAAACCGGGTTTCTTTTGCTGGGGGCGGGTTTACAGACATCCTTTACTACCAGCTTTCATATCGGGTGAACCCGCCCCTACATATGTAATGGCACACGGCCACAATAAACCCGGTTTCTTTTAGAAACCGGGTTTCTGGCGGCTTCACGTCTTCTTTACAAACATTCTCTTATAATATCCGGGTTCGCTGCCGGTTTAACTGATTTAATAAAGTCCGCTTTGATCAGCGCCTTAAAAATGTATTAAAATAACTGTAGTGCGGCTGGTGCGGGAATTCACCGGCACGCCCCGCAACGAACGTAACCGCCCATACCCTGTGCCCATGACGAAGCTGATTGTCCAAATTCCTTGTTACAATGAGGAAAGCACCCTGGGGGTAACGCTGGCAGCCCTGCCGCGACAGCTGCCCGGAGTTGATATCATTGAGTGGCTGGTGATTGATGACGGCAGCCGCGACCGCACGGTAGAGGTGGCCAAGGATTTCGGGGTCGAACACATTGTTCGTTTTCCGACTAACCAAGGACTCGCCAAAGCGTTTATGGCTGGGTTAGAAGCTTCTCTCAAAGCCGGTGCCGATATCATAGTCAACACCGACGCCGACAACCAGTATTGTGCCGGTGACATTCCCAAACTGATTGCGCCAATTCTATCTGGTCAAGCGGAAATTGTTGTGGGTGCCCGCCCTATTTCGGAAATTGAACACTTTTCTCCGGGTAAAAAGTTTCTGCAAAAACTGGGCAGTTGGGTGGTGCGCCTCGCCAGCAATACCGACATCCCGGACGCCCCCAGCGGCTTTCGCGCTTTCAGCCGCTCCGCCGCCATGCGGCTGAATGTGTTTAACGAATACACTTATACTTTAGAAACGATTATTCAAGCCGGTCAGAAGGGGATGGCAATCGCCTGGGTGCCGGTGGGCACCAATCCGGCGCTGCGCTCTTCCCGCCTGGTCAAAAGTATCCCCTCTTACGTTGTGCGCTCCCTGTTCACAATTTTGCGGATTTTCATGGTTTACAAGCCGCTCCGCTTTTTCCTATTTTTGGGAAGCGTGCCGTTTAGTATGGGGTTTACTCTGGGTGTCCGCTGGCTGGTGTATTTTTTTGCCGGCACTGAACGCACCCGCATTCCTAGCTTGATTCTCGCCGCGATTTTGATGCTGATCGGCTTTCAGTTGTGGGTTTTGGGTCTGGTGGCGGATTTGCTAGCAGCCAACCGCAAGCTTATGGAAGAAATCCAGCTGCGCCTGCGCCGGCAAGACTGCCACAAGGACTGAATTAACATGGAGGGAGAGAGGGGGATGGGGAGTCCTGACGGGGAGCATGTCAATGAATGCTAGTTTCCTGGGGATTGAAAAGATGTTGTTGGCGAATCAACGGGGGGTTATGTCTGTCGGTAGCGCTAGTGGTAAGGGCGAAGCATGAGCGAATCTAATCCTTTCGTTAATTGCACAAATAGTCGCGCTCATGCTTCGCCCCTACACAAGATCCGATGTAGAGGCTAACGCAAAAGGCGTTAGGATCTTTACGACTGCGCCCAAAATTTATCTTCGCCAATGCAACGCCGTTCTTTCAGATGCAACTTTCATGCGTTATCAGACCTGATTTTTGCTTCTTGCTTTTTCCTTTAAAACAAAATGAGTAGAGACTTATTTGCGCAAGTAGCGCTGGCACAAATTCCCAAAATCCTGACTCTGTGCGACCGCAACCCGCACAGCCCGACTTACGGCTGTTTCGACCGCAATTTCTGGCATTACAAAATCATTGACTTCCCCAGCGGTATGTCCCAGGAATTTGTCTGGCCACTCGCCCTGGCTTACGACACAAATCTGCCAGACAACCCTTTCTACCGGCAGCCTGCTATCAAGCAGTGGGTGGGAGCCGGTATCCTGTACGCCGCCCGCTGCGCCCATCCTGACGGCTCCTGCGACGACTATTTCCCCTACGAGCGTGCGGGTGGAGCCGCTGCTTTTTCTTTGCTCGCCTGTATCGAAAGTTACCTGCTGCTGGAGCTGGAAAACTTGGAAATGCTGAGGTTCTTTGAAAAGCGGGCGGACTGGCTGGCCAATCACCATGAGAGTGGCCAACTTGCTAACCACCAAGCGCTGATCGCGCTGTGTCTGGAATTGATCTCCGGGGTGCTAAAAACCTCGAAGTGGAAGCGAGCTAAGGCGATGCGTCTGGAGCGGGTGCTGGAGTGGCAAAGTTCGGAAGGCTGGTTTCAGGAATACGAGGGCTGCGATCCGGGCTACCACACGCTGACGATTTTTTGTCTGGCGAGAATTGAGCAGCTAAAACCGGATGTTCGCTTAAAAAGAGCGCTGACGAAAGCAGTTGAGCTAGCCGGCAATTTCGTGCACCCGGATGGCTCCTACGGCGGCGAATACTCCAGCCGCAATACTTACAATTTCTTCCCGCACGGGTTTGAATTGGTCGGTCGCTGGATGCCTCAAGCTTTGCGGATTAACGACCTGTTTTTGACTGGTCTGGCGAGTGGCAAAGGCGCTTGCCATTCCGATGACCATATTATCGGACACCACACTTGGAATTATTTACTGGCTTGGCGGGATTTTGTTCCAGAAAGGCTGGCACCTGCACCCCGTCCGGCGGGTCGCATTTGGTTGCCAGAAGCCCAAATTCTCATCGATCGCCGCTATTCCGCAGGGGGACAGTTGGCGGCGGTGACTGGGGGAGCCGGCGCAACGGAACTTTACCTAGCTGTTAATAAGGGCGGGGTTTTTAAACTGTTTCGCGACCGGCAGTTAGTGGCGTCCGACACGCAGTTTTCCCTTTTGGTGCGCCAGGGCAAGACGGTGAAAAATGCGGTTGGACACTTGATTGGCCCCTGTCAAGTGCAGCTGGGAGAAAACGAAATTATTATCACCGGTCAGCTGGGCTGGTCGAAACAGCAGCAGATGACTCCTTTGAAATTAATTCTCCTGCGGGCAGTTATGCTGACATTTGGGCGGTTTTTCCCAAATTTTATCCGCAAAATGCTGCAAAAAATGCTGATTGTCGGCAAGAACGACGCCCCTTTTCATTTCACGCGCAAGCTGGAGTGGGAAAAGGGCCGGTGGCACGTTACAGATGAATTGCAGGCTGAATCTTGGAAAGATATTGCCGCTGCCGGTATTGGCGGTGCCCAAACTTCGATTTATGTGGTGATGAGCCGCACGTTTCAAGCCGGTCAATTGCAGCCCTGGCTAGATTTGACAGCTGAAGTCCGGCAACTGAGTGCCGGCGATCCGCTGAAAGTGGAGCGGTGGCTGTGAGGGGTGAGAGTGTGAGATCGCTTGATTTTTTCCATCCCGATATTCTGTCAGTTTATTGAAAGGCTTCAATCCACGATATAGCGGGTTCAATTGAGGGGGGATTTTTTTTTAGAAACCGCCAAGACGCAGAGAGCGCTAAGGAAATAAAAGAGAGAGGGGGATCGCAAATCCTTTTAAACTGCTATATTGGCGTCGCCCATTCGTGAGATGATAGTTTTAGGGGCAGGCTTCCTTGCTTGCCCCTGTGCCGGTCAACCAGGATCTATCAGTGTCAAGTTAAGTTGAACCGGGCGGTTGAAACTGTTGAAACTGTGTCCCGCAAGTCTCAAGGTCGGTTGACACAATAAGGTGCGGCGCGGAGATGATAATTAAGGCGGGCAAAAATAAAGGGAAGTTTAAGAAATATGGTGGATGGCCAAAAACCTGTTATGCTTAGTTGTGTCTGCTTACTTATCCCCCTGAAGACGGGAGTTCCACCCATTATGTTAAATTTCATTAAGCTTTGGTAGCACACGCCGGCTAGCTGGGTAATATAGAGATGAGATGAAATTGTATCGGGGTTTGCTCCCTTTGGAA
The DNA here is from genome assembly GCA_025454445.1 of Oscillatoria sp. Prado101. Lineage (GTDB taxonomy): Bacteria > Cyanobacteriota > Cyanobacteriia > Cyanobacteriales > Oscillatoriaceae > Oscillatoria. The sequence goes on from JALOOK010000279.1 coordinate 6,369, forward strand.
CGAGATGCTGGAAACAGAGCAAATTTTACAGGGGCGATACCAGCTGCAGCAACAGTTGGGAAACAATGCCGGTCGGCAAACTTGGTTGGCCACTGACACCGGCACGTCGCCGGCATCTTTAGTAATCCTGAAGCTGCTGGCTTTT
>JALOOK010000280.1 GCA_025454445.1 Oscillatoria sp. Prado101
CCCAAAAGGTTCGTAGTTGGGCTTTAGCCCAAAGGTTCGTAGTTGGGCTTTAGCCCAAAGGTTCGTAGTTGGGCTTTAGCCCAAAAGGTTCGTAGTTGGGCATTAGCCCAAAGGTTCGTAGTTGGGCATTAGCCCAAAAGTTCGTAGTTGGGCATTAGCCCAATCGACCGGATTTATCCGGTTTCTACAAGTCGCTCTCCTGTTCCAAATCCGCTGTTTCTTGACTGGGTGGGATACCGGCGATCGGAATCAGAGCTTCGATAATAGATTTGACAACTGGTGCGGCGACAGCACCGCCACTGCCTCCCTGGGGTTCGTCAACTACGACTAAAATTGCGTAGCGGGGAGCCTCAGCGGGGACAATTCCCACAAAACTAACCATTTTGGCGTTTTCGTCATAGCCGACGCCATTGGTTTTAGCTTTCTGAGCGGTGCCTGTTTTGCCGGCAATGCGATATCCTGGAATAGCAGCCGCCTTGCCGGTGCCATCGCTGACTACCGCTTCCATCATCGACAGCACCGCCTTAGTGGTTGTCGGGGAGAAAAGCGGCGTTGGTGGCGGCAATTCAGGCGTCCAAGAGGCTTGACCGGCACTGTTGAACAGCCCGCGCACGACATGGGGCGTTACCAGTTTACCGCCATTAGCCAGGGCGGCTTGCATCTGGATCAGCTGCAGGGGGGTGAGGGCAACCCCCTGACCGAAAGCGGCGGTGGCTGCGTAAGCCCGCGATCCGATAAAATCCTTTTCGCTGACAATCTGGCTGGTGCCTGCTCCTGGCAAGTCAACGCTGAGCTGTTTGCCCAACCCCAGGCGTTCCAGCCAGCTGTAGAAAACCTTAGGTCGCATTTCTTGCGCAACTTTTACCATGCCGACGTTGCTGGAGTATTGCATAATCTGGCTCAAAGTTATAGCGCCTCTCCCACCGGCAGACTCGTAGTCAGCGTTGGCAATTTGCGAGCCATCGATGTAAATTTCTCCCGAGTCATTAAAGACGCTATCGGGAGTGATAGCTTGCGATTCCAAGGCGATGGCCACGACAATCGGTTTGAAGGTGGAACCTGGCTCGTAGGTATCCGCCACCGCCCAGTTCTTAAAATGCTCTGAAGTGAAATTATAATATTTGTTAGGGTCGTAGGAAGGCTCTGAAACCAGAGATAGCAAGGAACCATCCCTGACATCCATGACAATCGCGGTTCCTCGCTTGGCGCTGAACTCCTTCATCTTTTGCTGCAGGGCTGAGCGAGCCGCCTGTTGCAGGCGAGTGTCTACAGTCAGCTGCAGGCGGAGGTCGTCGATGGGTAAAAACCCCATTGATTCTTGCTTGACTGTTGCTGCTAGGGGGTGGCTTGGATCTGGTGTTATGGAGCGATCCAGCAAGTCCCGCTGGCTGTATTCTACGCCCGCTTGCGGTTTATTCTCGTTGTAAAAATCAAAGTAGCCCACGATTTCTGCCCCCAGTTCTTGGTGGGGGTAGAAGCGGGATAATTTTTTAGTCAATTCTAAGCCATCCTGATTGAGAGCAGCGACGTTATCGCCCACCTCTTTGGGCAGGAAATTGTCAATCGGAATGCCGCTGGGAGCTGTGCTGAACTTGTCGATTAATTTGCCGGCAGTTAGGTTGAGATTCACAGGCAGAATCGCCGCCAGCTCAGCGGCAATCTCAGCTGCGGGCTTTTCAAACATCTTGGGGTGGGCCTGCAGGGTGTAAACTGGCCGGTCAATGGCTAGGATATTGCCGTGACGGTCAACAATCGGGCGTCGGGGGACAAACTGCTTGTGGGAAACTTGTTGCTGATGCCGGGCTTGCTCTGTGAGCTTCTTACCCTGAATGATTTGCAGCTTGTACACATTGGCACCCAGCACCAGGGAGCCAGCCATCAAGATTAACCAAACTAGCAGCAGTCTCGTCCGCCGCGCTAGCCCGACTACAGGGGCTAGTGCGGCAGAGTTCTCCCGCCTTTGGCTGCGGGCGCTTCCCTTGCGCCTTTGGCGGGCTCGCCCTGCAGCGCTCCGGCTCGGTTTTCCATGCAGTTGTGCTTTCCGCTGCGACAGGGAAACGATTCGCGACGGTTGCGGCTCTTTGACCGGCTGATTGCCGGTGCCGGTGTGGGAGCGGGTTGCTCTTCTGCGCCCGCGCCGGTTAAATGATGAGGGCGGCACTGTCGAGGCCATAGTTTGATCGCTGGCTGAGGATTTTTAATTTTGACTATCACCCTTGACAAAAACGCTCGTCAGGGCTATAATAATAATCTTTCAGGTGGCAGAAAGAAAATCTACAATTTTTGTGGCTGGGACTTGTCCCAACACCGCGCCACCCAACTCGCAGATGAAAAAGTTCCTTAGGCGGGCACTAATACCCTAGAGGTTTGGAAGCCGCCTTCTGAGAGTTGCCAGCTGGCTGACTCTGGTGGGGTGGAGCAGCAGGATAGCGAGGCGGCGCGGATTTAAGAAAAATCATCTGCTCTGGGGCGGGGGACACCAGTCCTGATCCTGGATGTTCGGCTTGCTTTGCCAGTTGATTTTTCAGGGTTTCATTGGCAACAGCCAGTTGGCCCTCTTGGCGGCGCAGGCGTTCTAGCTTGCTTGACTGCTGGCTGAAAGTCTGCTGGCAATACACCGTCCACCCGTACACGCTCAAGCAGGCGACCACCAGCAGGAGAGTTAAGACAGAAGAAGCTCGCTGCAAGCCAACGAGGGCTCGCAACCACAGCGGTGGGGGTGGCGGGGAGGGCAGAACTTTGACCGTTTGGCTGCCGGTCAAAGGCGGTACGGCTCTCAGTGTCCTGTTGACAGGAGTGACTTGCGGGGTGCCGGCGGCTGGATCTGGTGTTGCGGATCTCTGGCGGCGGCGCGAATCCGTGGCTCTAATAGCAGCAGACATAGACTTCACCTGTGTCGAGTATGGAATTGCCCACCGGGCTGTTGTGGAGTTGATGGCAACTGTCGTATATTGAGGCGCTCGGGGGATTTGTCAGCTAGTTTTACCCACAAGAGCTAAAAAATCAATTACACCCATAGTACCACTGGGCTGTTTGAGCACCGGCCTGTAGGGTCTGGCCCACTGACAGCCGAGAGCCGACCCGGGCGAGATGAATTTATGTGATATTTTTTGGGAACTGCAGTATCTTATTCCCTAGTGAGCGGATGCCAATTGTCGGCCCCGCGCACTGGACAGTACTACAAATACCGGTTTGGCCCGGTTCCTGGCCCCTTGGCCTGCAAAAACTGGGCGCAGTAAACATTTTTATTGGAGGATGGCCCTCCTCTATCCCTTGTGCGGATGGGGTGTGCGGCGCATAACACTTAGATGAACAGAAAAATCATTGGCTTAGCTCTGGCCCTTGGCATGAGTGCCGCTCTCGGTGCCTGCGGCGGCGAAACTGCTCCCCCACCGGCACCGGAGGCCAAACCAGCGGCACCGACCGCGCCGGCAGCGACCACACCGACGGCACCTAAAACCGAGAGCGGCAAACCGCCGGAAGCAGGCAAACCGGCAGAAGCAGGCAAACCGGCAGAAGCAGGCAAACCGGCAGAAACCGGCAAACCGGCAGAAACCGGCAAACCGTCCAAACCTTAATAAGTGGGCTCTCGCTCCTCACACATCCCCCTGTACAAGAAAGCCCTCCAGTTTGGCGGGGCGGTTCAAAAGCAGGCCGGTTTGGCAATTGCTGTTGGCAACTTCCCTTGGCCTGTCTTCCAAGAGGGCAAGCAGTGTTCCATCGCCGGTATGCTGTTGCCAAATTCTTTATTAACAGTCTGTTAACTCAGCAGCTGCCACATACTAGCCCTGCATTCCAGTGAAGCCGGTCTGGCGGCGTTGCCTAGAGCGTGGGATTCTCAACCCCACCCCCCTGGGTTTTCGCGCCTCGGAAAAAGTTTCAATCATCCTTCTACTGTGCAATGTCGGTCTAGCTGTTAAGCCTGAGTTTTTGTATATCGCTCCGCACACTCAATCAAGAAATGCCTGCAAACTTCCCAGTTTAGCAGGCTACTTCCTTAATTTGTTAAATGCTGCTGTTGCAGTTCAGTACGTCTCACTATTGCCGCAAGGCTCGACTGGCTCTCGGTAACAAGAAAATCCCTTACCGCGTTGAAAATCTAACTCCGGGAGCGCATGCTCTTAAGGTCAAACCGCTGACTGGGCTGACGACTCTGCCGGTTCTCCTCCCGGAAATCGTTGGGCAACCGGCAGCGATTGGGGACTCGACGCGAATTTTACAATTTCTAGAAACCTTCCAGCCCGAACCGGCTCTGTCGCTGCCGGCACCTGGGCTGCAGGCAGAAGCTTTGATGCTGGAAGACTGGCTGGATGAAAGTATCGGCACCGCCACCCGCTTTGTCTACTACGACTTTCGCGCCGGGGAGGGCAAGCAGATTGACCCCTCCCTGTTCAGCCAGATGGTTATCCAAGTGGTGCGCCGGCAGTACAAGATTAACCGGGAGTCGGTACAGCTGGCGTCTGAGCGTCTCGCCGCCGCCCTGAAGTTTTTGTCGTGCCGGTGGATTGACAGCCCCTACTTGGTGGGCGAGCATTTGAGCGTTGCTGACATAGCGGCGGCTGCCCTGCTCAGCCCCCTGGCGCTGATTCCGCAGTACCGGCAGGACTATCCCTGGCTGTTCGAGCGCATTGCCGAAGTCCACCACCTCTGCGGCGAGCCGGTGCCGCCCGGATTGGGGTGAGCGTTATTATACCATAGCATAAACTTTTTGTCAAGGAATAAAATCCGTGCCTCTCAAATTTCCCAGCGGGTTTGCAGTCGCGCCCGCCCTGATGTTGGCCTTGGCGGCTGCTGAACCGGCGCTCTCGCTACCACCGGCATCTGACGTTCCCGAAGAGGTGTTGCGCACAGAGATTTTCACGATGGCCAGATCGCCGGTGGACGGCAAACCCCTCACCGCCGCCGAGTATGCCGAACTGCAAGCGCAGCTTTTAACTGGGCCAACACCGAGGCTGAATGCGGACGTGCGCCAGCTGATTTTCCTGCTGCGGGTGCGCAAGCTGATTCGCACGATTGTGCCATTTGCTCCGATTTGAAACCACGCCGGCTTTGTGACAGGAGTAATCTCGTCTGTGAGATAGCATAAATAAAGTCTTTAAGCGGATTTATTAAAATTTACACGGCTGAAGTGCCCAGCATACAAGTGTTGCAGTGGCAAAAAATACTCATATTCCGGTTAAACAGTTTGAATGCGCCCCCAGGGTCGGAGAGGAACGAACTCTTATATTCGGCAGGTGGGGGCGCAATCAAAGTCTTCAAGCGGATTAATTAAACTTAACACGGCTGTAGTGCCCAGCAGACAAGTGTTGCAGTGGCAAAAATTACTCAAATTCCGGTTAAACAGTTTGAATGCGCCCCCAGGGTCTGAAATGAACGAACTCTTCTATTCGGCAGGTGGGGGCGCAATCAAAGTCTTTAAGCGGATTTCTGAAAATTAACACTGCTGAAGTGCCCAGCAGACAAGTGTTGCAGTGGCAAAAATTACTCAAATTCCGGTTAAATAGTTTGAATGCGCCCCCAGGCTCCCAGAAAAACGAGTTCTTTTATTTTCCCGGTGGGGGCGCAATCAAAGTCTTTAAGCGGATTTCTGAAAATTAACACTGCTGAAGTGCCCAGCAGACAAGTGTTGCAGTGGCAAAAATTACTCAAAATCCGGTTAAATAGTTTGAATGCGCCCCCAGGCTCTCAGAAAAACGAGTTCTTCTGTTTCTACTGTGCCGGTGGGGCGCAATCAAAGTCTTCAAGCGGATTTATGAAAATTTACACGGCTGTAGTGCCCAGCAGGCAAGTGGTGCAGTGTGGTAAATTACTCAAAATCCGGTTAAACAATTTTGATGCGCCCCCAGGCTTTCAGAAAAACGAGTTCTTCTGTTTCTACTGTGCCGGTGGGGCGCACTCAAAGTCTTTAAGCGGATTTCTTAAAATTTACACGGCTGTAGTGCAGATCAGGCATGTGTTGCAGTGGCAAAAATTACTCAAAATCCGGTTAAACAATTTGGATGCGCCCCCAGGCTCTCAGAAAAACGAGTTCTTCTGTTTCTACTGTGCCGGTGGGGCGCACTCAAAGTCTTTAAGCGGATTTATTAAAATTTACACGGCTGTAGTGCAGATCAGGCAGGTGGTGCAGTGTGGTAAATTACTAAAATTCCGGTTAAACAGTTTGAATGCGCCCCAGGCTCTCAGAAAAACGAGTTCTTCTGTTTCTACTGTGCCGGTGAGGCGCAATCAAAGTCTTCAAGCGGATTTCTTAAAATTTACACTGCTGTAGTGCCCATCAGGCAGATGTTGCAGTGTGGTAAATTACTCAAATTCCGGTTAAACAGTTTGAATGCGCCCCCAGGCTCCCAGAAAAACGAGTTCTTTTATTTTCCCTGTGCCGGTGAGGCGCAATTAAAGTCTTCAAGCGGATTTATTAAAATTTACACTGCTGTAGTGCCCATCAGGCAGGTGTTGCAGTGTGGTAAATTACTCAAATTCCGGTTAAACAATTTGGATGCGCCCCCA
>JALOOK010000281.1 GCA_025454445.1 Oscillatoria sp. Prado101
GTCACCGGGGTTCGCGTCAGCAGTGCGGCTGCTTCTATTGCTATCAGCTATGAAATTAACCTGGTAAAGGACGCGGAAATGCACGCCCATCTGGTGCGGCTGATTCAAAGTGCCGGTGTGGAAAATATTGTAGAGACCGGATTTATTCGGTATCCATCCCCCTGGGAAACAGAGAAACCAGGTTCGCTCGCGAAAACCGAGAAACCGGGTTTCTTTAAGAAACCCGGTTTCTTGAAACCCTTCACCGGCGGTTTCTTGAGCGGCGAAGAGAGTGAGTGGTCGGGTTTGAAGCTTCCCGCCCTGGCTACTGCGCTGGCGGTTATCGGTGGGCCATTGGGGCTGCCGGTGCCGGGAATTGCGATTGGCGCAACTGTGGCAGCAGCGGGTTTGCCGGTGGCCAAACGAGCTTTTGAAAGCATCCGCAAGTCACGCCGGTTTAATATAGATTGCATGGATTTGATGGCGATTACTCTGACTTCTTTTCAGGGGAATTTGCTGACCCCGGCACTGGTGATGACTTTGCACGAAATTGGGGATATAATTCGCGATCGCACAGCGAGATCCTCTCGCCTGCAAGCGCTAGATTTGCTCGACTCTCTGGCGCACTTCGCCTGGGTGGAGCGCGACGGGCAAAAGCAGCAAGTGCCGGTGGGAGAGGTGAGAGTTGGGGATACGGTTATTGTTTATCCGGGGGAACAGATTCCTGTGGATGGGGAAGTGCTGCGGGGGAAAGCGCTGATAGATCAGCAGAAACTTACCGGCGAGTCAGTGCCGGTGGTGCGAGAAGCGGGACAAACTGTTTACGCTTCCACTCTCGTGCGCGAAGGAGAAATTTACATTAAAGCAGAGCGAGTGGGAGCCGCAACTCGTGCCGGTGCGAGTATTAAACTGGTAGAGGAGGCTCCAGTTTACGACACCCGTATGGAGAATTACGCCGCAAACATAGCAGACAGAGCGATTGTGCCGGCTTTGTTGCTGGCGGGGGGCGTTTGGGCGGCTACCGGCAGCCCAGCGAGAGCAGCTTCTATTCTGACGCTGGATTTTGTCACCGGCATGCGGGTTTCTATGCCCACAACTTACTTGGCGGCGCTCACTCACGCCACGCGACACGGCATTCTGATTCGCAGCGGGCGAGCCTTGGAACAGTTGGCGAAAGTTGATACAATTGTTTTTGACAAAACCGGCACTCTGACTGAGGGGGATATAGCGGTTGTTGCTGTGGAAACCGTAACCGGGAGGATGTCGGAGGCGCGGTTGCTGGAACTAGCCGCTGCAGCTGAGCAGCGCCTGACTCACCCAGTCGCTTTGGCGGTAATGCGCTGCGCCGAAAAGCGGGGCGTGCGCATTTTACCGCGCGGCGAGTGGAACTATGAAGTGGGGATGGGAGTGCGAGCGGTTATTGACGGAGAGACGGTTTTAGTGGGAAGCGCTCGTTTCTTGGAGCGAGAGGGAATTAGCCTGGAATGTTTTTATGACCGGCACCTTTGTATTGGTCAGTGCGATTTTAACCCGAACTGTCCGATTTCGGCAAGTTCTTCCCTGATTTTTGTCGCCGGCAACGGCGAATTCCAAGGCGTGCTGCAGTACACAGATCCCCTGCGAAAAGAAAGCCGGTCGGTTATTGAAAAGCTGCAAACTCAGTATGGTATGGAAATTCACCTGCTGACTGGGGACAGCCAGAAAAAAGCTTTGGCTGTAGCGAATGATCTTGGGATTCCCCTGGAAGCGATTTACGCCGAAGCCTTTCCCGAACAAAAGGCAGAAATTGTGCGGAAGCTGCATGATGCGGGCAAAACAGTGGCGTTCACCGGCGACGGATTGAATGATTCGGTGGCGCTGGCGTATGCGGATGTTTCCATCTCTTTTGCGAATGGTTCCGAGGTGGCGCGAGAGACGGCGGATGTGGTGCTGATGAATAATGATTTGAGCGGTTTGCTGGAGGCGATTGCCATTGCCAAGCAAACCGTGCGCGTGGTTAAGCAAAATACAGTTCTGGCGGTGGCTCCCAATTTGGCCGGTTTGGGGCTGGCTTCCACAGTGGGGCTGCACCCCCTGGTGGCGACAGCGGTGCACAATGGATCGGCGATTGCTGCGGGCTTAAACGGTTTGCGCCCCCTGGCGTCTCATCACTGGGAGAGGGCATAGGGCATTGGGGCAGTGGGCGATGGGCAGGGGGCAGTGGGCAGTGGGCAGTGGGCGATCGGGCATTTTGGAGGCATGGATTTGGGATTGATTGTTGTGCCCCATGTCCCATGTCCTATGTCCCATACCCCATGACCTACGGCCCAAAGGGCTGGAAATTTTCCTGTCACAAAATATCCATCTTTCTGACGAATGGCTGACACACGAGTTTCCTAAGCTATCAATCACAAGGCGAAACCGAAACCGGAATTGAGCCTTGGTTCAGCAGTAAACCTCCCAGGAGGCGTTTATGACAGCCATTTCCGGCACGATAACTCGCCGCAACCGCTCTTTAATTCGTTGGAAAAGTCGTTGGAGTGAAACCGCACCGGCCAGTTGGGCAGTTGAACTCGCCCCTGCGCCGAAGCCCGACTCACACTCTTTTCTGTACATTGAGAAAATTGTCAGCAGCTATGGCTATAACTCCACGAGCTATTTAGCGCTGGAATCCGACAAGAAACACTTTTTTAACAGCTCAGTGGCGGGGGTGACAGCCTGTGCGGAATTTAACAAAGTGGTGATTACTGCCGGTGAGCCGATCTGCCCGCGAAACGAAATGGGAAGGGCGATTGATGAATTTTTGGCATTTACCGCGAGCGCCGGAATCCAGCCCATATTTTTTGAAGTCACTGAGCCGGTGGTGCCGGTGTTGCAGTCGCGGGGATTTCGGTTTATAAAACTGGGGGAAGAACCCTTTTTTGAGCTAGACCGATTCACGCTCAAGGGTAACAAAATGGCTAATGTCCGATCGTCGGGAAATACGGCACGCAACCGGGACGTAACGGTACGGGAGTATCACCCCGCCAGTGCGGAAGCGGCGCTAATTAATCCGCAGTTGGAGGCGATTTCGCAAGAGTGGTTGCACACGCGAGGCATCGGCGAACTGTCTTTCACTCTGGGAACCCTGTCCCTGGACAAACCTGGGAACCGGCGCTATTTTATCGCCGAACAGAATAACCGAGTTGTGGCTTTTGTAACTTACACGCCGGTGTGCGCCCGTCAGGGGGTATATTTGGATTTGATGCGCCGCTCAGAAAGTGCGCCCACCGGCACAATGGATTTGCTACTGAGCGAGTCTTTCTTGCTGCTGAAGTCATCGGGAGTCAAACTGGCTACGATGGGAATGTCGCCGCTGTCCAATGTTAAGGAGTCCAAGGTGGATCAGTCAGACAAACTGGCTTGGATATTGCACGAGTTTTCCGTGCGCGGCGACTCGGTTTACCACTTCAAACACCTGCACGACTTCAAGCGCAAATTTCAGCCTCACTTTTGGGAGTCGAAGTATTTGGCTTACCGGCATTTGGGAGTTCGCGAACTGGATGCTATCTTGCAAGCTTTACTGCGCCAGAGTCTCGGCGGCTTGATTTGGTGGGCGCTGAACCAACCGATTTTTTGAAAGTCTAAAAGCTTGAAGGTTGAAAGTAGAAGGTAAAACGATGAAGTCCAAACGACTGTGGGTAATAGGGGCGGCTTTTAGCCTGCTGCTTGCGGGTTCGGGTTACTGGTATGTGGCCATTGCCGGTGCGCCCCAGCTGGATGGTCCGCAAGCTCAGGGAAACACTACTCTGAGCTACCAAATGGTCAGTTACAACAGTCAAGCAATGGGTGGCGTCCGCACCTATGGTGTTTCCTTACCTCCCGATTACGCCGCACACCCCGAGCAGCGCTACCCCGTAATTTTTCTGCTCCACGGCGGACATGGCTCCCCGACTGACTGGTTTAAAAAAGCAGCGGCGCTCTCAATAATTCAGCAACTGTACGCCGCCGGCAAATTGCCGCCCAGCATCATTATCACCCCGGATGGCAATGACCAGCGCGGCTCCAGTGCCTTTTTTGACCCGCAGTATATAGATGGGAAAAATGGCAAAGTGGCGACTGCAATTGGGGAAGAATTGGTGAAAGTGGTGCGCAGTCGGTATCGCACCCTGCCGGCACCGGATTTCTGGGCAATTGGCGGACTGTCTTCTGGCGGCTGGGGGGCGATGAATATTGGATTGCATCACCCAAATAATTTCTCTGTTCTATTCAGTCACAGTGGCTATTTTAGGGATGCTAGCGGTGCTAATAACAGTCCGGTTATCTATATTTATAAACTTCCTGAACAGACGCTAATCCGCCTGCGTATTTATATTGATGCCGGCAAGGAAGAAGAAAGATTCCTAAAAGAAAGCCAGCAATTTCACAAAGTTTTAGAGCAGCTGAACGTCAGCCATGTTTTTAATGAGTTTGCCGGCGGTCACGGCTTAATGGGTTCTGACTCTGGATGGAATTACTGGCACCGGCACCTGGCGGACTCCCTCTCTTATGTCGGCGAGCAATTCCAGCAGGATCAACAGGCAAAAGCGCCAGCTGCGCCGGCACGCCAGAGCGCCGCACGGGCAACGGGCATTGGGAGTGGGGCATTGGGCATTGGGAACTGAATTGCGGCAGTTCAACCACATGATATAAGAGGTCATTTATAAACAAAAGGTGGAGTCAAAAGAAACCGGGTAACTTCGGCGAAACCCGGTTTCTGGCTATGTTTATTGCCCCCGCTCTAACAAACTCTTTCTTCTTGTCCCTCTGCGCCCTGGGCAAGCGTGCGGTTAATAAAATCCGGTATTGACAAATTTGTCGGAGCTGCTATAATATAGCCGCCAAGGCTGCAGTTCCCATTCAAATCGGAACACGGGCAAAGGAGAAAAAGTGGCGATCTGTCAAATGGATCTGCGCCACTGGCTGGTGGTGCCGGTCGTCTTAACGGTTTTGGGGAGTGCTTTTCCAGTCGGATATGAGCCGGCAGAGATTTCTGTCGGAAAGTTAGAATCAATTGCGAGTCCAGCATCAGGGGAAATGCGCCAGCTTTGGCTGGTGTCTCAATTTCCCAATCCGATTCCGCCGAGCCAGAGTTCCCGGCACCGGCGATACCGCCCCCCCAGTCAGAACCGCTCTTGCCGGTGCAGCCAGCACCAGCTGCGCCGGAAATCCGCCCGGATATTCCTGGAACTGTTACCGTCGATCAGTTTGAGTTCGAGGGCAATACGGCATTCAGCGCTCCCAGTGTGGGCAGTTTCAGGCGCGGGGTTCGCAGAGCGCGAGGGCAATTTATTGGGGTTGGGAGATAGCCTGAGTTTAGAATACACGAATACCGATGGCAGTAACGCTTACCACGCCCTAACCCCTAACCCCTAACCCTTTTCCTCGCGCCGGCGCACCGGCGGGCGAATTGACTCTCGCCCCACCATCATTATACCGGCAACCCCCAAACAGACAAAGCAAATATATTGATACCAATATTCCCTCACCCGCTCCATCCAGCTCAGTTCTGGGTGCAGGCTGCCAATATATACTAGGAGCATTACCATCCCCAGCCCCCCAAAGCCGATAAAAGTCAGACCGGCTTGAATGCGAGCCGGTTGCAGTTCCTCATCGCTTATCCCCCTCCGGTCAATTTTAGCCAGTTCCGAAACAAAAGCCAGCGCCCGCTCCCGCAGCGCCGGCGTCGAGTCTGCGCCAAAGTCTGCGCCAAAATCCGCGCCCGAATCAGCTGCAGAGCCGGTGATATTGAGCAAGGGGATCGCCGGCTCCGCATCCTGTAGCAGATCCAAAGATTCGCGAGCCGGTGGTTCTGCAAATTCCAGGCGTTCTGGAGTTGCCTCCGACTTGGGTTGAGGTTCAAAATTCATATATAATTGGAAATTTGTAATTGATACTTTCTAAGGCAGCCCGACGCGGGGCTTGTGGCGGGGCGAGAGCGTTGCACTTTGGCAGCGATGAACCCCACCCCCCAACCCCCTCCCCGCTTTTCGGGGAGGGGGACGTAGAGAGGGTTTTGGATGAGAGCAAAAAATTCAATCATCCTTCTACTATGTAACGCCGGGGCGAGAGCGATCGCCACAAGCCCAGCGCCCTCTGCGAGCGTCACAAACGATCTCTAGATGGCTATTATGAAGCAGAAGCCTGCAATTTGTCGAGGCGAGCCAGAACCTCGGCGCTGTGAATCGCCGGTCTTACGCCCACAAACCTTTCGCGGAGGATGCCATTAGGGTCGATAATAAACGTATGGCGCATCGACAGGTAGCCCAGCCAAGAGCCATAAGCCTTGCTGACGCTGCCATCCGTATCCGCTAGCAGCGGGAATTTCAACCCTTCGGAGTCACAGAATTCGGCGTGGGAATCCACATCGTCAGCACTGACGCCTAGGATTTTAGCGTTGCGGGCCAGATATTTGGGCAAATCTTGCTGAAACCGGCGAGCTTCTAGGGTGCAGCCAGATGTAAAGTCTTTCGGATAAAAATAGAGAACCACCCATGTCCCT
>JALOOK010000282.1 GCA_025454445.1 Oscillatoria sp. Prado101
CGTTGGCTACCGCTTGTTTGGGATCTTTAAACACATAACAGAGACTGGTTTTGGCCAGACACACGCACAGCACGAAAAACCTCTGATTCTTGGCCAGATAAACCGGCACCCGTTCAGTTTCATCGAACCATTCCCCTGCCAGCTTTTTTGGGTCGTCAGCTTGGCCACTCAAGTTCAGCGCCAGTTGGCCCCATATCTGGTTGTACTGGAGCTGAAAATCTTGTTTCAGCTTGTGAATCAGACTTATGGTCTGCGCGTTTTTTTGGCAGACGCTTGCTAGATTTTCTCCCGCAAACAGCGATAATGTGCTGTATTCCATCGCCGAATAGCAAGTGTATTCCAGATCCCCGACTTCCAGCCCCAATTTAAAATTGGCCCGCAAGTCTTCTATGCCTTCAACAGTCGGTTCCTTCCAGTGCCGGATAAAAGCATTAAAGACGTGGCCCACCTTACATTTGGTGTCGGCGCTGTCAAACTTCTGCAATAACCGTACCCCCAGCAGGCCCAGCTGGTAGCCCAACTCGATGTCTCCCAGCACCCCGCAAAGATTAGAGCCATAATAAGCGTAGGCAAAAGGAGCCTGGGGCGAATTTCCATACTCAACCAACAGCTCCACCATTGTAATCGCCATCTGGGGCAGCAGTTCGGGACTCACAGCAACCGTTGTCCCCCAGATATTCATCAAAAGCTGCATGGCAGCCAATTTATACGGATCGGTCATCGGAGGCAGATTGTATAACTCCTCCACATTCAGGTTTGGCAGGTTTTGCAGCTGCGAGCTAGACAGGGTAACCCCCAGCATTTCCAGCACTTCCAGCGTGGTATCGACCGCAGTTTGCCCCTGACTTTGGCCGCTGTAAGACTGAATCCTGATTAGATACACCTTAATTTTTTCCAGCAGAGTCTTGGCTCGCTGTAAAATCTCCTGAGAGAGCCTTTCCACTTCCTGATAGTGCAGCTGTAAATATTCCGCTTCCAGCGCTTCCACCGAAAGATTCAGCGTCAGCTCATACCAACTCTCCCACCGGCTTTCTCCCAAAAGATCCAGCCCCTTCTTAAAATACCTGCCCGCTGACTCATACGCGGTTGCCGACTTGGCTTTTTTCCCGGCTTTCCCATTCAACTCGGCCAAGTTAACCTGTTCCGTCTCCTCCGCAATCAAGGCACTGCCTTCATTCAACTGGTTGACGATATCAAAAATCCGGTCTTCCAGGTGTTCTGACGATGTGCTGGCCAAGAGCAGCCGGCCAATTTGCAAGTGCGTCGCCTGTTTTTGGCTTTCCTCAATCAAAGAATAAGCCGCTTGCTGCACGCGATCGTGCGGGAATTTAAACTTGGCCTCACCGGCTAGCGTCTCATCTGCCGGTGTCACCGCTTTGTAATTGGCATTCAAAGGAACAGCCAGCCCCTCTCGCAGCGCTGGAAACAAATCCCCCAAAACAGCTGCCGGCGGTTGCTCGCAGATAATCGCCAAAGTGGCCAGCTCGAAGGTGTTGCCAATGCAAGCCGCCAGCTGCAAAACGGTTTGAGTCCCGGGTGCTAATTTGCCAATCTTCCCCGCCATCAAAACCACCGCACTGTCGGTGATGTCCTTAGCTTGAATTTGGCCTAAATCCCACTGCCACTTGCGCTCGCTGCGAGCGAAGGTTAACAGCCCTTCCGTATAAAGCGATTTCAAAAATTCAACCGTAAAAAACGCATTGCCCTGGGTTTTCTGGCCAACCAAATCGCTCAGCGGCTGGCTCTCGCTTGGCGAACACGCCAAAGTCTCGGCAACCAAAACGCTGACATCAGAATCGCTCAAGTTGTCCAAATGAATCGATGACACCAGCAGCGATTCTTTTTCGATCTCTCCCAACGTCATGAGCAGCGGATGAGTGGCGTCCACTTCGCTGTCGCGATACGCGCCCAGTACCAGCAAATGCCCAATTTCCTCATCGATCATTAGGGTTTTGAGCAGGCTCAGGGATGCACCATCGGCCCACTGCAAGTCATCGATAAATAAGACCAGGGGATGCGCCGGCTGGCTGATGGCTTTGATAAAATTTTGACAGACCAAGTTAAACCGGTTTTGCGCTTCTTGCGGGCCGACTTGGGCCACCGGCGGCTGCGGGCCAATCGCTCGTTCCAGGTGGGGAATCACCTCTATCAAAACCTGTCCGTTGCTGCCAACAGCCGCCAGGATTTTCTCTCGCCACTCGTTTAATACGGCTGCCGTTTCCGCCAGCAGCCGGTCGCACAATTCATTAAAGGCTTGCGAAATGGCAGAATAAGGAATGTTGCGGTTGTACTGGTCAAACTTGCCGGCGATGAAATTCCCGCGTTTGGCGGTAATCGGCTTGTGAACCTCACTGATTGCAGCCGTTTTGCCCACACCGGCACCCCCCGTCACCAGCAGCATTTCCCGGGTGCCGGTGCTGACTCTTTCAAAAGCCGCCAGCAAAGTTTGTATCTGGCGATCCCGCCCGTACAGTTTTTGCGAAATATGAAATTTATCTGAAATATCAGCAGCCCCCAGAGGGAACCTGTCTATTTCCCCTTTTGCCTGCAATTGCTGCAGGCACGCCTCTAAATCTGCCTTTATCCCGTAAGCAGACTGGTAGCGATCTTCGGCGTTTTTCGCCATCAGCCTCAGTATTATATCCGAAACCGCCAGCGAAATGTCCGATTTCACCGCGTGCGGCGGGCGCGGCTGTTTGGCAATGTGGCTGTGGATTAATTCCAGCGGATCGTCGCTCTCAAATGGCTGGCACCCCGCCAGCAATTTATAGAAAGTCACGCCCAAGGAGTAAAAATCGCTGCGCCAGTCAATCGCCCGATTCATCCGTCCCGTTTGTTCCGGCGAGATATAGGCTAGCGTCCCTTCTAAGACATTATGACTTATAAACGCTGAGTTTTCCCGCGAAAGGACGGTGGAAATCCCAAAGTCAATAATCTTGACTTGTCCGGTGGAGCGGTTGAAGAGGATGTTGCTGGGATTGATATCTTTGTGTATAATATTAGTAGCGTGAATCTCGCCTAAAATTTCCGTTACAGATATCGCTAATTGCAAAAACTCCGCTAATTCGAGCCGCCCTGCCAGTCCCAGCCGCTCCAAAGAGTCGCCGCCAAAGTCTTCTAAAATCATCACCGGGCGCTGCCCGTCACTTTCCAGAGCGATCGCCCGCACCGCACCCGCCAAGTTTAAGGAGCGCGTCAGTTCGTATTCCCGCTTGAACCAAGCCAAACGCTCTGGCGGCGGATAGGGATCTTTGAGCATTTTGAGGACAGCCTGCTCCCCGGAGTTTCGGACGCCCCGATACACGAAGGAATATTGGCTTTCATAGAGTTTTTGCGTGATTTGTATTCCGGCAATCGTCAGCATCTTAGTGGGATAGGTTGGTAAGCTGTTAGACTAATATAACCCAAGTTGCTACTTATAGCAGTAGTCATTATGGGGAACGGACATTAAGGCATGCATGCGCATGGGGCTCACGCGCATGGCCCTCACTCAGGGGGAAGACTCACAGATGCATGCGATGATGCCCACTGCCCATTGCGATCATGCCATGCATGCGTGATGCCCGATTCAAATCTTTCCCCGCCGTCCCGCAAGAGTGGCCACCGCCGCCGCCAGCTGCGCCGGCTCCACCGGCTTGGGGATGTGGATCTGAAAGCCGGCAGAAAGAGCCCGGGTGCGGTCTTCTGCCTGGGCGTAAGCAGTCAGCGCTACAGCGGGAATTCGCCACCCCTGGCCTGCTTCCATCGCCCGCAGCTGGCGAATCAAGCTGTAACCGTCCTCTTCCGGCATACCAATATCGCTGACCAGCACGTCGGGTTTGCAGCGCTCGATTTCCGCCAGCGCTTCCCGGACTGAGGCCACAGCCGTCACCTTAGCGTCGTGCCCTTCCAGCACTGTCGCGATCAGCTCCGAGGTGTCGGCGTCATCCTCCACCAGCAGCACCCGCAAACCGGCAAGTGGGGATGGGGGCACCGGCATTTCGGGAGGCGCTAGCTGTTTTTCCCCGACGCCCGATTCCGCCAGGGGCAGCCTGACAGTGAAGGTCGCCCCCTGTCCCGCACCGGCACTGTCGGCACAGACAGTTCCGCCGTGCAGCTCCACCAGGTGGCGCACCAGCGCCAGCCCCAGTCCCACCCCGCCGTAGGATCTCGTACTCGTGCTGTCTGCTTGGCGGAAGCGCTCAAAGACGCAGGGGAGAAAGTCAGGGCTGATTCCAGCGCCGGTGTCTGTTACCTCAATCTCAGCAGATGAGTCAGCGCCGCGCAGCCTCACCGCCACTCGCCCCCCCTTGGGCGTGAACTTGATGGCGTTAGACAGCAGATTCCAAACAATTTGCTGCAATCGCTCGCCGTCCCCTAAAACCGGCTTGACTGTCCTGTCAATCTCCAGATGAAGCCGAATGTTCTTGGCCTCAGTCGCAGAGCGCAGGCTGTCAATCGCAGCTTCCACGATCGCCGCCAGGTTAACCGGGCTGACATTGAGGTTGAGCTTGCCATTAATAATCCGCGATACGTCCAGAATATCCTCAATCAGTCTCACCAGCGACTTAGTGTTGCGCACGATCGTCTCCAGTGCGTGAGAAACCGTCGCCTCGTCAAACTTCAAGTTGTGCAGCAGCTCAGCCCAACCCAGTATGGCGCTCAGGGGCGTCCGCAGCTCATGGGAAAGTGTGGAGAGAAACTCGTCCTTGAGGCGGCTGGCTTTCTCCGCCTCAGCGCGAGCCGCCCGCTCCCGCTTTAGCAACCTGTCGCGCTCTTCCGACGTCCGCTTGCGCTCGCTGATATCCCGAGCCACCACCAGAGCTGCCGGTTTGCCTTGATAAGTGAAGGGAGATGCCGTTACCCCCACATCCACAACTGTCCCGTCAAGCCGGACAATTTTTTCTTCCAAAAGTGGCGCTTGCTTTTTTTCTTCCAGCAGCTGTCGAATCCGCTCTTTGACGATTTCCCGATCGTCTGGGTGGATAAAATCCAGTATTGGCTTTCCCAGCAATTGTTCGGGACTGACTGCGCCGAATAGTTTGACGCCGGCGCTGTTGATAAAAACAATCTTGCCCTGGCTTTGAACAAAAACAGTATCTGGCAATAATTCTACCAGGAGCCGGTATCGCTCTTCGCTTTCAAGCAGCGCCTCCTGAGCGGCTTGGCGCTCCTCTCGCTCGCTGACTTCCCGCAACGCCCGCACCACCGAGGGCACCAGCCGCTCCAGCCGCTGCTTGAATACATAATCCTTAGCGCCTAATTTCAGGGTTTCAATCACTAGCTCCTCACCCAAAGCGCCGGTCACGAAAATAAACGGCACCTCCGGACAGACTCGCCGAGCAATTTCCAAAGCCGAGAGGCCATCAAAATTCGGCAGCGCATAGTTTGAGAGGATCAAGTCAAAGTTGTCTCCCTCCAGTGCCGCCAAGAAATCGCTGCGCGTCTCCACCTGAACCAGCTCGCAGTCAATTCCCCCATCAGTCAGGTTCGCGCCGATGAGTTCCGCATCTAGCTGGCTGTCTTCCAAAAGGAGAATTCGCAGGGTGATCATAACATTTTTGCCTTTCTCTCAGCACTGTTTATATTGTATAGGGCGCTGGCAGGGCTATTGAGAGCGGAAACGAACTGCAACTCATTGCCGGTGGGAGGGCACGCTGCCAGGAGGCGGGTGATTGATCGCAGCCCAGAACAGTTATAGGAGTTTTGGCAAGTGAAAAGTAAAAGGTTGCCCCCTGTCGGGGGCACTTTCGGCCCCAGTTCGTCCCTCGTGCCGGTGGACAATCCGCCGGACATTGGCCAGCCCGATGCCCGTCCCCTCGAACTCGGAATCGCTGTGCAGGCGCTGAAACACCCCAAAGAGTTTGTCTGCGTACTTCATATCAAATCCCACTCCATTATCGCGCACAAAGAATATAACCTCCCGCTCAGTTTTGCTGCTGCCGATTTCAATCTCAGCTCGGTCGGTCGTCCGCGTGTGCTTGACAGCATTAGACAGCAGATTCTGCCAGACTAGCCGCAACATAGAATCGTCCCCCTGCACCTCGGTTAATTGCTCAATTGGCTAAACGATATTGCGCCCTTATTTCTCCTGCTGTAGCTTGCGCAACCTTTCTTGAAGGAGCAGCTTTCTATATCGCATTTTAGCGCTTTTTTGTCCTGTAACTATATAAATATAGCGCTCCTATAAGTCACTAAATTTTATTTAACTTGCCATGTCCGGAATATATGCTGTAGCGCTTTCCAGAGTGAGGGCAGATATTTACATCAATTATGCCAACAAATCATGTGGCTAAATGCGCTCGCAAGTCGTGGGATATAGAAGAGGAAAACGCTTCCAATTATCAGCCCAAACTACGAACGCAAGGGCTGAAGCCCCACTACTTTCCTTGGGCTGAAGCCCAACTACGAACTTTTGGGCTGAAGCCCAACTACGAACTTTTGGGCTAAAGCCCAACTACGAACTT
>JALOOK010000283.1 GCA_025454445.1 Oscillatoria sp. Prado101
GAGGACGTTTGTGAATTTGGCAAAAGAGGTGGGGGTAGATCCGGGTTGGCTGAGGGTAGAGAAAGATGCGCCGCCGGTGCTGACAAAGGTTGAAAGAAGTTCAATCCAGGAAAGGTTGCTGACAGTAGATGCGCCCGGTGCCGGTGGGGATGCTATTGCGTGGCTGAATTACGGCAATCAGCTGTGGCGGTTGGGAAAGAATGAAGAAGCGCTGGCGGCGTTTGACCGGGCGATTCAAATTCAGCCGGCTTTCTATCAAGCTTGGTACGCGAAGGGGGTGACGCTGAGATCCCTGGAGCGATATGAAGAGGCGATTGCAGCGTTTGACAGGGCAATTCGAGAAAGTCAGGAGAAATTCGCTCCCGCTTGGCGGAGGCGGGGTGGGGCGTTATATTTGGTGAAGCGATACGAGGAGGCGCTGGCTTCTTTTGACAGGGCAATCGCCCTAGATCCCAAGAATTTTATCGTTTATGCGTTTCAAGGTGATGCGCTGGATAAGTTAAAGCGCAAAAAAGAAGCCAGAGATGCTTACAGCAAGGCGATTGAACTCAATCCCGACCACTACTATGCCTACAACAGGCGGGGTTTTGCCCGCTATGAGTTGGGAGACAAGCAGGGGGCGATTGCGGATTTCAATAAGGCGATTGAACTCAAGCCTGACTATGCCAATGCCTACAGCAGCCGGGGTATTGTCCGCTATGAGTTGGGAGACAAGCAGGGGGCGATTGCGGATTTAAATAAGGCGATTGAACTCAAGCCTGACAATGCCGGTGCCTACGGCATGCGGGGTATTGTCCGCTCAGATTTGGGAGACAAGCAGGGGGCGATTGCGGATTACCGCAAGGCAATTGAATTCCAGGCTGACGATGCCGAAGACTACTTAATCCGGGGTAATGCCCGCTATCAGTTAGGAGACAAGCAGGGGGCGATTGCGGATTACAATAAGGCGATTGAACTCAAGCCTGACTTAGCCGAAGCCTACGACAGCCGGGGTTCTTCCCGCCGTGATTTGGGAGACAAGCAGGGGGCGATTGCGGATTACAATAAGGCGATTGAACTCCAGCCTGACTTAGCCTTAGCCTACATCAACCGGGGTAGTGCCCGCTATGAGTTGGGAGACAAGCAGGGGGCGATTGCGGATTACAATAAGGCGATTGAACTCAAGCCTAACTATGCCAATGCCTACAGCAGCCGGGGTATTGCCCGCTATGATTTGGGAGACTTTCAGGGGGCGATAGCGGATTACAGTAAGGCGATTGAATTCAAGCCTCACTTTGCCTTAGCCTACAGCAGCCGGGGTATTGCCCGCTCAGCTTTGGGAGACTTTCAGGGGGCGATAGCGGATTACAATAAGGCGATTGAACTCAAGCCTGACTTTGCCGAAGCCTACAGCAGCCGGGGTATTGCCCGCTATAAGTTGGGAGACAAGCAGGGGGCGATTGCGGATTACAATAAGGTGATTGAACTCAAGCCTGAGTTAGCCGATGCCTACTTCATCCGGGGTAATGCCCGCTATGATTTGGGAGACAAGCAGGGGGCGATAGCGGATTGCAATAAGGCGATTGAACTCAAGCCTGACTTTGCCGATGCCTACTACAGCCGGGGTGTTGCCCGCTATGCTTTGGGAGACAAGCCGGGAGCGCTTGCGGATTACAATAAGGTGCTCACCATTGATAAAAAACAGTGGCCGGCTCTTGTTAACATTGGCTTAATCAAGTACGAAATGGGAGAAGTGGAAGAAGCCATCCGCCAGTGGCGCTCTGCAGTTGAAATTGACGGCAAGCAAGCCGAACCACAACTGGCGATTGCAGTGGCGCTCTTTGCTAAGGGCGATACCCAACAGGGTTTAGCAATGGCAGAAGCGGCGCTGAAGTTGGATAGCCGGTTTGGGAAATTGGAGTTTCTCAAGGAAAATCTCTGGGGAGACAAGCTGCGAGCAGATGCGAAGAAGCTTTTAGAAACTCCCCAAATTCAAGCCCTCCTATCCCAGGCGAAGTCCACCGCACCGGCGAGGGATTAAGGTTTTTGATGCGGGGGTGTATCCGCACCCAACAGACAACCTGAATAAACCCGCTCCCACCGGCAATCCCCACTAGGGGTGGGTTTATCCCGAATACCGGCAACCGGGAGCATCCGCTTTTTGCAAAGATTTTCACCCTCACCCCCCTACCCCCCCTCTCCCATGAAGGGAGAGGGGGGAAAAAATAAAGATTTCTCCCCTCTCCCCTTGTGGGAGAGGGGTTGGGGGTGAGGGGGATTACAAAAATGGGATGCTCGCGTACAGACTGCCGGCGAGCGTCGTATAGATTGCCGGTTCAATCGTACCCAGTGCCGGTTCAATCGTACCCAGTGCCGGTTCAATCGTACAGACTGCCGGTTCAGTCGTATCAATTGCCGGTTCAGTCGTATCAATTGCCGGCGCAGTCGTACAGAGTGCCGGTTCAGTCGTATCAATTGCCGGCGCAGTCGTACAGAGTGCCGGCGCTCGTACCCAATGCCGGCTCCGTCGCACCCAGTGCCGGCTCCGTCGCACCCAATGCCGGCTCCGTCGCACCCAGTGCCGGCTCCGTCGCACCCAGTGCCGGTTCAGTCGCACCCAGTGCCGGTTCAGTCGTATCAATTGCCGGTTCAGTCGTATCAATTGCCGGTTCAGTCGTATCAATTGCCGGTTCAGTCGTATCAATTGCCGGTTCAGTCGTAAAGGACTTACGCACCGGCCTTAATTGTGTGGTGGGTTACGCGCAACGCTTACCCACCCTACAGATAGAGGCTTTGGGGTGAGGGGAGAATTCTTTATTTTTCCCCCCTCTCCCTTCATGGCGAATGGTGCGGGGGGTGAGGGTGACAGTCTTTGCAAAAACGGGATGCTCCCAGCGCAACCTCCTAAGGGCTAATTTCCAGGGAGTCAATCATTTTCTGCGCCGTTTTCTCGAATTCCGCAAACTTGCCCTCCTCCGCCGTCAAAGTAACCACATACGCCTTATCCTTCTCCACCGCCCAAATTTGCTTCGTTTTCACCCGGCGCTCCCCCTCCTTCTGCGCGTACACAACTTGACGCGCCTCGCGATTCGCCAGCAATGCCGGCGTCGGAGAAACAATATCCGCAGTGAACTCCTTGCTGATGCGCTGGATAAAACTGCTGGTATACTCATCTAAAGTCATCGGCGGCTGTAAAGACTCAACCGTTATCAGAAACGATTCAGCCGGCGCACCGGCAGACTTGCCTTTGGAGAAGAATTTCACCTCACCGGCAATCGGATCTGGCTGGACACCCCACTTTTCCGGATATTGAATCTTCACCCCCAAATTTGAATTCTCGTAAAGCAAAGAGGCGGGTTTTGGTGCTAGAATATAATAGCCTAGCGCGGAAACAGACAAAACCGCTGCGATACCGGCACCGGTGAAAACTTTCCAGGGCTTCGGGCGTGGGGGCGCGTCTGGCGGCGCGGGAATATCTGCTGGCGGAGGAGGTGCCGGTGGCGTTTCAACTGCGGTGATAACGTCAGGTTGAGTTGCCAAATTATCTGCCGATGTGATAGAATTGTTTAAGCTGTCGAGAGCTTGCAAAGCCTGAGCAGCAGTCTGGCACCGCTCTCGGAAATGGTAGCGCACCATGCTGTCTAAAATAGCCGCCAGTTGATCGCTCACCGGCAGCCGGTTGCGCCAGATAACTTCACCGGTAGTGGGATCTTTTGGCAGTTGGCTGGCTGGGATGCCGGTGAGCGATTGGATGCCAATCATCCCCACCGCATAGATATCGCTACAGAATTTGGGAGTTCCATTGTGCTGTTCAACCGGCATATAACCCGGGGTGCCAACTACAGTAAGAGTGCTCTGCCCCTGAGGGTTCACCACCGTGGTGGTGATTTCTTTGACTGAGCCAAAGTCAATCAATACTATTTTACCATCAGAAGCGCGCCTGATTAAATTCGAGGGTTTCAAATCGCGGTGGATGACCCCCCGCTCGTGGACAAATGCCAGAACTTCCAGGATGTCTCGCAACAGAGCAATGGCGTAAGCTTCACCCATTGGCTTGCCCAGAGCGATCTCTTTGCTCAAATCGCGCCCCTCAATCAGCTCTTGAACTAAATAGAACTCCTGATTTTCCTCAAAGTAATCCAGAAATTGCGGGATTCGGTCATGGTGTCCCAACTCAACCAGGATTTTCGCTTCCCTCTCGAATAACTTCCTGGCTATCTCCAAGACATACGGCTCCCTAGACACGGGTTTGAGTTGCTTGACGACGCAGTGGAAGTCTTCCGACTTCTGCGTGTCTTTTGCTTTGAAGGTTTGGCCAAAAGCCCCGCTTCCGAGTTTTTCGATAATGTGGTAGCGCCCGCCCAGTGTATCTCCTATCATCCGCTTTCCGCCCCGCACTTTAGTTGATACTGATTTTGCCACAGATGCCGGCTTTTGGAGTGCCTTTCTTATAGTAGGGTGCGTTCCCTAAGAGGGAACGCTACTTCTGCTGGAGGCGGGGGAGCCGGTGGGGCTAAAGCCCAACTACAAACCTTTGGGCTAAAGCCCAACTACAAACCTTTGGGCTAAAGCCCAACTACAAACCTTTGGGCTAAAGCCCAACTACAAACCCTCTCCGCACGCGGAGAGGGGGTTAGGGGGTGAGGTTTCCCCTCAGCACTTCTGATACCGCATCCCCGGAAGCTGCGACACTAACCCCAGCAATTCCAGCTGCAGCAGCGCACTGGAAACAGACGCCGCCGGCAATCCCGACTCCACCACAATCAAATCAAACGGAAGCGGCTCCGCAGGCACCGCCCGCAGCACCCGCGCTAAGTCAGGTGGCAGCATAGGCGCAGGCACCCTCTCCTCCAACCCCCCCTTTGGCGCGGGGGGCGGAGGGGCATCCGCTGCTGAAGCCATACCCTGAAACAGCGACAGCTGCTGCGGTGCGTCAACCGGCGGCATCGCGCCCAGCATTTCCAGCAACCCCTCCTCGCTGACAATCATCTCAGCGCCATTTTTCAGCAACCGCAAACACCCCTGCGAGTTGTAATCATCCACCCGCCCCGGCAAAGCGTACACATCCCGGCAGAAATCGTTCGCCAAATCCGCCGTAATCAGAGCCCCCGACTTCACCGGCGCTTCCACCACCAGCACGGCGCGGCACAAACCGGCAATAATCCGGTTGCGCTGGGGAAAGTGAGCACTCTTCGGCGGAGTGCCGGCGGGGTACTCGCTCAGCACCAGCCCCCCCGCCACAATCCGTTCGTACAGTTTGCGATTATCGGAGGGGTACACCACATCGGTGCCGGTGCCCAACACCGCCAGAGTGCGCCCACCGGCATCCAGACAGGCGCGGTGCGCTTCCGCATCAATCCCCGCCGCCATCCCGGAAACAATCGCAAACCCCCGACTTGCCAGAACCGCACTCAGCCGGCGAGCCCACCTGCGCCCGTACTCCGAAGGCGTGCGAGTGCCCACAATCGCCACCATTGGGGTGATGCCTTGGTTTTCCAGAACTTCAACCTTCCCCCGGTAGTATAGCAGCGGCGGCGGATTGGCAATTTCTAACAGCAAACGGGGGTAGCCCCCGTCAGCCGGTGTCCAAAAATGCGGGTTTTTCCGCAAGTGTTCTTCCAGCAATTTTTCTGGCTGAATTTGAGTTCGCAAGCGCACCGCTTTTTCCACCGTCTGACGTCCAAATCCTTCCACTTCTCCCAAAGCTCTTGCTGGGGCTGCCCAAGCTTCCGCTAGACTGCCGAAGTGCCGGTGCAGCCGAAACATCAAAACCGGCCCAATTCCGTGAATTTGCGACCAAGCCAGCCAATATGCCCGTTCTCGCACCAATTTCCCATCTCCTATTTTACCTGCTGCGCTCTCCACTCAGATTCGAGCACGCTCATTATGTAAGCGCTCCAGTAACCGTCACCCACTCTCAGAACGTCGCGCAACAGCCCCTCCCTGACAAACCCGATTTTCTCATAGCAGTAAATTGCCGGTTGGTTAAATTCAAACACCCCTAGAAAAAGCCGGTGCAGCCCTAACTCATCGAATCCTACCTGCAAAACTTGCCGCACCATTTGGCTGCCAATGCCTTTTCCTCTCAGGGAAGAATCTCCCACCAGCACGCGGGAAATTCTAGCAGACATGTTGTGCCGGTCGATTTGATCCAGCTCGATATGACCGACTGCCTCATTGGTGTTAGTTTTTACAGCTTTGAATATTTTTCTGGCCGGTTGGTCTGTTTCAGCCACTTGTAAGTATTTCTCTAATTGTAACTCATCGAGTGGGTAGTGGAAAATCATCCCCCCCCAGATCAGAACCTCCTTTTGTGAGGGAAGCCAGCTAATTAACCGCGCAAAATCGCTGCGCTCAAAAGGTTGCAGTTCAATTTCTATCATCTTAATCTGTTACGCTTTTAATGTGTTTATTGGAGAGAGGGAGGCAGAGCCTCCCCTTGTTCGTTCCCAGGCAGTAGCCGCAGGCTTCTCGCAGGGTGCCTGGGAACGAGTGAGCTAGCCAGTAGGGGCGTTTTTCCAGTTTAATTCCGCCAATCGCCAAACCGCGCATAGACATAACCGATTGCCTCGAACATGACTGTCTTGACACCGGCGCTCGACTGCCACCAAGTGCGGGGATCATAATCCAAAGGTTCTGCTGCAATTATACCAACTTTGATGTCGGGAGCCAGCGCTTCTTTAAAGATAAACCAACTGCGGCGGGCGTGAGCCCCCATAGTGTAAAGATTGATGGAGCTGACTTGTAAATCAGAAGTGGGGAGCCACTCCTTGAGAGCGACAGCAGCGGCGGCGGTGCGGTCCTTGAGGGCATTATGTGCGGGAACGGCTGCCAGACGCTCTCGGTCAAAGCCAAGTGCGAGCAAAGTTGCCGCCCCCACCTCCGCCCATGTTTTGTATTCCGCCAGATAAAACCCTATCGGCAAAGCAACGCCGGTGGTAATCAGATAGCGGTAAGAACCGCTTTTGAATTCAGTCATAGCTGCTTTGATGGCATAGTCTGGCAGCCAGCCCTCGACAACCAAGACATCAGCGGGGATGGGGGAATTGACAGCTAGAAAGGAATGGATATGATTGACAGGGAGCACAATTGAAGTTATGATAGTAGCAACCTTACTCCCCATCCCGGAGCCGGCAGGGGATGGATGAGACTGATTTTCAGTTTTTCAGAAGTGCGGCGCTGACTTCAAGCCTTTGCGGAACGCTGCTGTTTGAGATAGGTAAAAACGCTCTTGTCCCCGATGTCGGGGGGGATAGGCTGAAAAGCCTTGCGCAGGGCGAACACCGCAAACAGCACCGCCCAGGCGGCGAGCCCGGCGCGCTCGGACCGCACCGGCAGCACCCCAGCCAAATGCCCCAGCAGCAGCGCCGGCACCAGGGGCGTCAGCAGCTTAGTTTCCAGGCGGTTGAAGCAAAAGGCTTCTTTGAAATAAATCCCCGCCAGCGCCGCGAAGGTAAAGCCAACGCCGAAAAGGGTGACTGGGTGACTGTACACTGTTAGGACGAGAGGCGTGCTGCTTTGCGCCGCTAGGATAGAGGCAGCCACGCCGCCGATCGCCCAAAACAGCTGGAGGAGCCGGTGCAAAATGGCCATATAAATGTGTATTGTCAGCAAGCTGACGCCCAGCGCCAGACAGAAACAGGCGTACAGGGGAGTCAGGGCGCTCGCCACCGCCGGCGCGTCGCCCCCCCAGAGCACCAAAGCGGTGCCGGTGGCAAAGCTGAGCGCCGCCACCATCAAGCCGGTGCGGTAAACCAGCACCCCGAATCGATCGCTCTGAGTGATGGTAAACTCGCCAAACTGGCCTTGGAAAACGTTTGATTCAACATCCGTTAGTTGCGTCATGGTTTACTCCGGAAAGCTCAACTGCTTTGGGACTGCTGTCAAGATACACTTTATATAACAGTTGGCAGGCACGGGCGCGGACATGGGCCAGAACGCATGCATGGCCAGAGGGCCATGCGCTATGCCATGCGCTATGCTATTCATGTCCTGACCTAAATGACAAGTGCTATATTAGTTATAACCCAGTTTTAGGGAGCGAGGAATGTCTAAATCCGATAAAAAAACGAATAAAAGCCAGCAAAACCCGCCGGGAGAATATCCTAAAATCATTGAAATTGATGAGGGAGTTTTTGGCAGACTCTCACAAAGACTGGAGAAGCAAAAGGGAAGATTTGCTGAGTTTAAGAAGGCCAGAGAAATGGGGGCTGAACAGGAGTTTGGCGACTTGGATGAGCCGAGCGAAGAAATGATAGATGAGGCGGAGGCAGAAAGAGAGGAAGAATTCGAGAAGAGACTTAAGGCAATTTTAGGGACTAAACAACTAGAGATAGGTGAAACAACCTTAAAAAGGTATCTGGAATTCCTCAAAAAGAATGTGAGACTGCCTTGTCCTGTCAAAGCCTGCCAAGAGTTTGAGTGGGAAGAATTCTACCTCTACGGCCCGGGCAGCAAAAAAGAATATGAAAAGCTCAAGAAAATCAGGCCATCTCACACGGACAGGTTCCAGATAATTCGGTTTGAGGATAAGATTGAGAGCGAGGACGATGGGATTCTGGTTGAAGTTGAGCGCCTGACTGACAAAAAGAATTTCATGCTGAATTTATACGAACTGGAGGCGGTAGACGAGGAATCAGCCAGCGCTGAATTATTGGATGATTATGCGGTTTGGTTCGTCAATTACATTTAACTGTAGCGATTAGGGGGTTACCAACCGCCGGCATGGCCAGCTTCTGGTTGGCCATGAGGGGCTGACCGGGGGACAAGCAACCGGCAGCCAGCACCTGCCGGTGCTTTGGGCACTCGTAACTTTCATTGACTTTTGTAACAAAAAGCTCAAGCCCTGTAGCATTAGCAAAGCTAAGGCACCCTACTGCTAGAAACTCGTAAGTTTCGCCGTGTTGAAAATTGTAACGAAAAGGTAAAGAATAGGGCAGTGGTGGGTTGCGGCGAGTAGAATAAGAGTGGGGGTTCAATAAAGAGCAACCAAAACAATGAAAAACAATAATAAGACTGTTCTGATCGTAGCCTTGCTGGTAACGGCAGGTCTGTTCAGTATAGGTGCTGGTCTTATCTGGCTGGGATACGCCGTAACAAAGGCCAACTCCGGAACGGGAACCCCAACCGCACCGAGTGGAGCCGAGACTCAAGCATTGAGCGGAACCGCTAGCCAAGTTGATTTCAGGAAATTGCAGGAATACTTGCAGCAAAAAGACTGGAGGGCAGCTGACCGAGAAACCTACGAACGGGTGCTAGAGGTTGCCGGCCCAAAGGCGCAGGCAAAGGGGATGATTCCTAAAGAGGAAATGAAGACTCTCTCCTGTACGGATATAAAAACAATTGACAAACTTTGGAGTGACGCCAGCGACGGCTTGCTGGGTTTTAGCGCTCAGCAGGATATTTTAAGAGCGTATGGCGACTATCGCAAAATGTATGACCAAGTTGGATGGCAAAAGCTATCAGGCGAGTGGCTGATTGAGTGGGACTACAATCCCCAAACCAAAAGAATGGACTACAAACCGGGGAAGGAGCCCAACTTTAAAAACCCTACCCCGGGGCACCTTCCGACTGTAGAAAGAGGCTATAACTTCGGCAGTTCTCTGGATGCAGCGCTCTCGCGGTGCGGTCTTTAAGTGAGTGACACTCGCACCGGCTCTCCCCAGTTTAGCTGCAGTTGCGACTGGGCGTTACCGCCACTGACGGCAATTTCCACCCAATTGGAGCTGCCAATTAAGGCAATCGGGGTGCCTGCTGGGGCGTCACTGTAAGTCTGGCCACTCTTGATGGTGAGATTGCCGGCAATCGCTTCCCAGCTGCGCCCCGCAACGCAAGAACCGGGAATATTGGTGATTAGGTTGCCAAAGCGGTCGATATACTGGACACAACCGGCCCAACCGGCATCGGTGGCCATGAGCGCCGGCAGGGGTAGCTGGGCCAACCCGGCGGTATCGATAGGGCGTCCCAACTCTTCGAGAGGTGCGCCGCTAGCCAGATGAGCGCCGGCAGGGGCAAAGATATCCCGCCCGTGGAAGGTAGTGCTGGGTGCCGGTGTGCGCCAGTAGTGCCGATTCGTCAGTTCCACCGCTGCTATTGCCGGATTCTGGCTCAAAACCCCGGTAAACAGCCCATTATCTGGCCCAACAAACAAACCAGCTGCCGTTTCCAGCGCTATTGCCCGCCGGTGACTGCCCACCCCCGGATCGACAACAGCGACATGTACCGTGCCGGTGGGGAAATAGGGCGCAGCAGACATCAGACAAAAGCTGCCGGCGGCGACATTCTGGGGCGGAATCTGGTGCGTCAAGTCCACCACCGCCAGCGAGGGGTTGATTTGGGCGATCGCACCCTTGATCGCCCCCACATAAATATCGCTGAGGCCAAAATCGGTTAACAGAGTCAGTATCCTGTTCTCAGGCATCTTGAAGATTGCGGGTAGCGGTTATCTTCTTTCATTTTCCCCCCTGGCAAGACTTGTAGCGTTCCAGAGGAACGCACCCTACTAACTATAGCAGTAGCCACTTAGGGCGCGGACATTAATGGCATGGGGCAGCCGGCTTCGGGGGCATGGGGCTCATGGGCATGGGGCACGATCGCAAAAGCTGTGAGTATTTCCCATTTCTGGGGCTCTGCGCCAGGGGCCATGCGCCATGCCATTAAAATAAATCGCTTCCCTACAAAAGAGAAGGGCAAAAAGGAGCAAAGCAGAGGTACTGAGAAACCCGGTTTCTTTAAGAAACCGGGTTTCTTATGTGAGCAATTGTCGTTGCTTTACCTGTGCGCGAGAATAAAATCTACAAGGCAAGAGCTTTTCATCTGCCGTGTGGGGAGTGCTGCTGGGAACGTCTGCCCACTGGTGTTGAGATTGCAGACAGAGAAAACGTTCCGGAGCCCTCGGATTAGACAGGTGTATCTAATGTTCAACG
>JALOOK010000284.1 GCA_025454445.1 Oscillatoria sp. Prado101
CTTTGGGCTGAAGCCCAACTACAAACTTTGGGCTGAAGCCCAACTACAAACTTTGGGCTGAAGCCCAACTACAAACTTTGGGCTGAAGCCCAACTACAAGGGTGTAGGGGCGGGCCACCCACGGAGACCGCCCCGGAACGAGGGGATGCGGGGAGTGGCTCAATTTAGGTTTGTATTGATTGACCGGCTTACCGGACAAATTGCGGCATGACTTCGGCGGCGGTGAACAAACCGTATATGCCTCTGCGGTGCAGCGCTACACCGGCTTTCATATACCCAAAGGCTGGCCCGCAAACGTTGGCGGCCATGCTGGTTTCATCCCCTAAGGTAAAGGTGTGGGTGGATATCTTGCCCTCGAAGGTGCGACCGGCTATTTGGACATTGGTGCTCAGGGGCTTTTTGGGATTGCGGGTATCCACTACCCCCCCCACCGTAACCCGATCTCGCGGGCAAATGCCGGCCAGTTCCAGCATGATGTCATCGGCGTGTTCCATATTTTCCAGCGCCAGCAACCCGCCGGTCTTGTCCAGCAGGGCTTCTACTTCGGCATCGGTCATGGCCATCGCTCGCTCGACGCTGTACCCTGGCATGTGGGCGATATCTTCCCGGATGGTGGCTCGGTAGGCTTCCCAGTTGGCGATCCCAACCCCAAAAGTAATTTTCACACTGTGGATTTCGGCGTAGCTTTGGGCGGCTAGGGCGGCTGCTGCGGTTAGCAAACCGGGGGTTGCGCCACAGCCGGTCAGGTAAGTGATGCCGGCGGCGAGCAGTTCTTCTTTGATCGCCAGCAGTTGCTCGACGGCGCTGGTGCGTTTGATGGCATCGACGAGCACGCCTCGCCAACCGGCTTGGATAAACTGCTTGGCCACCGACGCCATAAAGGTGTTTGGCAGGTTGGGCAGTGCCAGAAAATAGCCATCGACTTGGGCTCGCTCGATTAAGTCCCCGATGCTGTTGCTGCTCAGTGCGCCGGCAGGTTCGAGATCCCCCAGAGAGCCGCTGGTGCTGTACGCGGCAATGCAGGCATCTGGATTTAACCCCTGCCGGTCGTAAGCGTAGCCTTTTTTATCGGCAGCTGCTACCCAGATCATCTCGCGTTTGGGAGCCAGGACTCGGGCCGCGGCTTGCCCCAAACCGCCAAAACCCAGCACCCCCACCCGCACCGGCTTCACGGAAGGCACTTCACCGGCACTGATTCCACTTGTGACTTGCTCGGCACTCATCAGGCATTACTCTAACTTGGACAGTTTCTCATTATCCCCTGCCTTTATCCCCGCTATAACTTATGCCAATCCTTAACAATTTTCTATAATTCCAGCACCTAGGCATCTGTTAGCTAATTTCCGGTTGATTTCCTACAATTATTTTGTATCAAAGACTCTAAATATAAGCGTTCAGTCTAAAATATGATAAATTAATCAATCGGATATTTTCTACGTTGGAGGAGAGGTAGGGCTGGGGGTCAGGGGGAATCGCGGCCAAAGCCCCGGCAGGCACCCTACCGGCCTTGCGGGGGCAAAATTACTGTAAGCAAGACTGGGTGAGGGTTTGGGGCACGTCCGCGCCGCCCCTTGACGGATGCCTGGAGTTAAGCGAAACTTAGCAAAGACTGATGTATGATACTATTCGTTTACAAATTTTTGTAAAGATTTGACTCGCTGTAATACAATTAGTCAAAATCGACTAAAAGACCAGCCGGTCAGCAAGCCAGAAATAACTTAAGAGGGCAGTGCCGGTTTTGTGCCGGGTGCCAGCGTCCAGTTGCCAACTTGCCGAGAGGTCAGCCAGAAGCATGGAAACGCTAGAGTTTGTCATTTATCCAGATGGCCGAGTGCGGGAAAAAGTTACCGGCATTGTCGGTGCGTCTTGCGCCGAGGTCACTGCAGCGATTGAAGCCCAACTAGGGCAAGTCCTCAAGCAGGAGCAGACCTCTGAGTTTTTTGCCAGAGCGGTTCACCAGTCAGCGACGGCTGCAGCCCTCACGACTTTTAGTGAGTGGTGAGCTTTTTTTGTGGTGTCGCATATTTGTGGGATGAAGAACCCCACCCCCCAATCCTCCTCCCCGCACGCGGGGAGGGGGAGGTGAGAAGGAGTTTTCACTCTCGTGGAAAAAGTTTCAATCATCCTTCTGCTGTGCGACGCCTTTTTTGTTCCGTTTAATTCACTCTCTTACTTAGGAAGCAATTATGTCCCACTTTAGCCAAATCAAAACTCAACTCCGCAATCTCACTTCCTTGCAAGCGGCTCTCAGCGATTTAGGGATTGACTGGAAAGCCGGCCCAAAAGAGGTGAGAGGCTATCGCGGTCAAACCCACTCCGCTGAAGTTGTCATTGAGCAGGACAACGGTTACGATCTGGGCTTCCGCTGGAATGGCGCTGAGTACGAACTGGTGGCTGACTTGCAATTTTGGCAGCAAGCCTCGTCTGTGGATCGCTTCCTGAATATGGTGACGCAGCGGTACGCTTACCACACTGTGGTTGGTGAGAGTTCCAAGCAAGGTTTCCAGCTGGCTGAACAGCAAAAGAACCCGGACGGCTCCATCCGCCTCGTGCTGCAACGCTGGGGTGGTTGATGTCTGACTTCACTCCACCGGCTTCTGAAGACGATCCGCAAAGGTCGGGTTTTGAACCGGAGTTAGGAGGTGCTTTGCGCAATGCGCCCGATCGTTCTGGCTTTGAGCCGGAACTGGGGGGTGCGTTGCGCCAAAAAGGGGTCTATGTGGATGAGGTGACTTGCATTGGCTGCAAGTACTGCGCTCACGTCGCCCGCAACACTTTCTACATTGAACCCGACTACGGTCGCTCCCGGGCGATCCGGCAAGATGGCGATCCGGAAGAGCTAATCCAAGAAGCGATTGATACCTGTCCGGTCGATTGCATCCACTGGATCGATTATACCGAGCTCAAACGCTTGGAAGAGGAGCGCAAGTATCAGGTGATTCCTGTGGCGGGGTTTCCTATAGACCATTCTGTGGTTGCGGTTAACCGTCGCCGGCAAAAGGAGAAAAAACAGGGCAAGTAGGGCACAGGCGACACGCCGGTGCTGCGCCACCCAATCCCCAGAAACCCGGTTTCTTTAAGAAACCGGGTTTCTTGTCCTCTGTTAGGGGATTATTTAAGCGGATGGTGCTCTACAAGTAACTTCTCGACTCTGGCTTCATCGATGCGAGCGGCTATTTTCTTAGCTTCATGCTCGTCTCGGACGGTTTTCGCCAAGCTCATTGTGGAGCCAACGGTGAACACTAAACCCATACCCATATAGCCTTTCACCCAGCCATCTACAGGTAAGTAGAAGATACCGGCTGTGGTGGCACTCAGGGAAATGATAAACGAGGCCCAAGCCTGAAATATCCAAGCGGCGCTGTGTGTTTGTTGAGATGTCGGTGTTATATTTTGCATAGCCTCTCCACCCTCCAGCTGTATTTGTGCAGCGCAAATTTACTTAATTTGAATCATAGACATTGCGTTTCAGCTTGGTTCCCGATAGGCAGACAGTTTTACAAACTGGCACAGTGCCGGTGCGCTGCGGCGGTGCCAGTAGGTTATTATAGAGATGCGATTTATCGCGTTCGGGCTACATCTGCGGTTCAATATTTAAAACCGCAGATGAACACAGATGAACGCGGATAGGGAAATGAATTTCCTAATCAATATGGCTACTGCTATAACAGACTTTTCCGCAGTTAGTGTTCAACATCTGTCTGGATAGCTTCATAGCATTCCATAATGCTTTGGCGGAGCGCCGGCACGAGATTTTCTATCTCGGTGGCACCGGTGAGATCGACTTCTAGCATCTGGTCGAGTTCGGTGTGTTCAGCAGCTTCTCTGAGCTGTTCTCCCAGCCCATTTTTGGCGCACCACTTGCTGAGGGTGTGGGCTACGGGGAAGAGTTCGTCATCTGCAAAGTCGGCGAGGCTTTCCTCTAGCGGCGGCAAGTTTTTCCAAATTTTGGGGAGAAAGATGACTGGGTTGTATTGCAGCCATTGCAGAAAAACTGCTATAATCTTTGTGGGTTCCATAAGGTTGATTCCCGGTGTTTGTGAGAGGTGGTTTGCTGGTTATAGCTAAAAAAATACTTGTGTGAGGAGCGAGTTTAGGAGCGATTTTATAAGCGGACAAGACTGCTAGGGCGCAGTGGGAGGAGAAGAGGAGGTTGAGTTAGGGGTGGATCTTGTTACTTGTTTAACATTACTTAAGTATCTTCTGTCTGTTACAAAAATTACTTCACCGGCACTTTCTGTGATCGTTGCGCTGGCTGATCATATACTGTAGCTAAGCTCAAAGCTGTTCCCCAGTTGAGAGACTCCTCCCGGTTGACATTGCGCCAGCTGGCGCGGTGTTGAGCGCCACCGGCACGCCACAAGTCGCTTCTGGTGCAAACGTTTGTCTCAGAGAGTGTTTGCAAAGAAAACGCCAAGCAGCCTGAAGCCGGGTCTGGCAGAAGGGCTAGCCCCTACAGGCTGTGTGTTATTATAGCAATGGACAGTCCAGTTTAGGACAAGGCCAGAACGCAGGGCTTGCAAAGCCGGTGCTGGCGCTCCGCACTTCCCGATATTGGCACCGGCAAGATTTCCGAGGCGCGAAAATCCCCTCAAGCTCCCCCTCCCCGTGCGCGGGAGAGGGTTGGGGTGCCGGGTTGTTTAACCGGCTTTTGTTGCTAGGATTAAATTGGGGCAAGCCTCGAAAAATCGTCTCAATCCGCTTCTCTATATTCTGGTACTCAGTCCGCGTTACTAGAGAAATCTTGCGGCTCTCCTGATAGACAGAGACAATCTTATTGCGGTAGAAGAACAGATCCAGGAACTCATTATAGCACGCGGCGAAGTTTTTGCTGGTGGCTGGATGGGAGAACAGCCAGACGAGGATGTGGCAGGATGAATCCCCCTGACTGCTGCTATACTCAAAAATGGGACTGCCGAAAAATTCACCCTGGCGCGAGAAGGCGGGCCGTTTTTCTGGTTCTGGGATGAGCTTTTCCAGGCACTCAGTTGCTAGCTTTCGGAGGAATTAACTATCTTTTCCCCGCGCTTCTTACTTTGGCGCGACAGTGAGAGAGGAGGTAATCAGCAGGGTTTGCCCTAGGGAATTTTTGACCGGCGTGGGAAGTAAACAGTTATTGGGGTTAAACTCTTGGAAAATGGCAGTGTCCACCGGCTCGGTTGGCTTGCCGGCGTCTTGTTCGGGAATGCGGATATTAAAACCGAGGGCGTAGCTGTCAGCAATTCGCAGGGGAGAGGCAAATCCTTTTATTTTCACGCCCTGTTGGGATTCTTTCTCGAAGGGGAGGGAGCGCCGATTGCCAACCGCTGCTTTCAGCAGCAGGTTTACCCGCGCACCGGCGGGTTCTTTTTTTTGGTAGCTGGATAAGTTGGACGAGTCGAGTTGCGCTGGAATGCCCAATTGGTGTAGAATGCTGTTGCATCTCTCCCAGAGCGAGTTGGGATTCTCTACCTCAGCTCCTAGGGTTTTGTGGAGGTGGTAGGCAAACAAGTGGACATTGGGTGCCCAGATTTTGTTAGTCATTTTGACCGCCCGGTTGTTGCTGTTCAGCTTCTTTATGGAGGGTTTCGTAGGCTTTTTGAATGCTCGATCGCAGTGCCGGCAATATATTTTATATTACGCCGGGATCGCTGGTATCAAATTCTGGCGGATCGTCGATATCTGTGCGGGGAACAACAACCGTCTGTCTGAGCTTTTATCCTAGCCAATTGTTGGCGCACCACTGGACAATGGTGTCGGCTGCTGGGAAGAGTTCATTATTTGCCAATTGGGGGAGGTTTAAGTCTAGCTGGGGCAAATTTTGCCAAGCGCTTGGCAGAAAAATGGCTGGGCTGTCTTGCAGCCATTTCCGAAAAACAGCGATGACTATTGCGGGTTCCATAAGGGCATTCTCCGGGTTTTATGGTAGATCGTTTGCGGGTTAGGACTTAAAAATCCGGCTTATCCCTCGTTCCCAGGCACCCTGCGGGAAGCCTGCGGCTACAGCCGGGGAACGGGGATCTGGAGGATCTGCCTCCTTTTCAAGTGACAGGCTTCTTTAAAAGCGTAACAGCTTATTCTCCTTAGCGCTTTACTGCCCAATCGCGCAGAAGGCAGCCCAATACTGGGGTTTGTGGAAAGGTTTGTCATCAGAGGAGCAGGCAATCCACAGTTGCGCTTCCTGATTATATCCTGTATCTAAGCCCAAAGCTGATATCCATTTGAGAAACTCCTCCTTGGTGACATTGCGCAGCCACGTCTGGGCTGTCTTGAGCGCCACCGGCACGCCAGACTCGCCTGAGTCGCCGCCCCGCAAGCACTGATAAAATTTTATCATCAAAACCGTCGTGGCAAAGTCGTCTACGCGCCAAAGACTGCTGACGACGCGCTC
>JALOOK010000009.1 GCA_025454445.1 Oscillatoria sp. Prado101
GGGCCGGTGGCAAAAATTGTCGCAGAAACCCGGTTTCTGTGAGGGTTTCTGGGGGGCTGAGAAACCGGGTTTCTGATTAAATATTTTGGGTCGTTGGCAAAAATTGTCGCAGAAACCCGGTTTCTGTGAGGGTTTCTGGGGGGCTGAGAAACCGGGTTTTTGCTGGAAGCTGTCAGTTTGACTGGTTTTCTCCCAGAAAATCAAGAATAGTCTTGGCGAGTGCTTCGGATGCCAGGTAGGGTACACCGTTAGCCACTGTTTTGAACATAGTGGTCAGGGATAGGTTGGGTGGAAACTCAAACTCTTTCGGTAAAGATTGAATGGCTAGGGCTTCAGCCACGGACAGCCGGCGAATTTTGTAGGGGTGCAGGTGGACTTCGTTATTGCCATAGCAAGCCGTTGGGGAGTACCGCCACCGGTGCAGCCGCTTGAAACACTTCTTTGAGTCATCGCCCTCATCCACGGAGATAAACCGCTTGAGCCCGGCTCTCGGTTTAAAATAATGCTCAGCATTCGGATGGTTCAGCACGTCGTTCTGCTGGAACCAATGCTCAACCGTCAGCTCTTGAGGGATGCCCTCAGGACAGGGGCGCTCACTATCTTGCTCGAAGCGATTTGTTTTTGGCCAAGGGTAAGAGAAAACCTTCTCTTTGGGATGTTTAATATGCTTTTCCCAAGGGAAAGCCCCTTCATAGAGGGTTTTAATTCCCCTGCTGCGTAATATATCAGCCTTGAAACCGATTAGAATAATCCTGTACCTGTTTTGCGGAACGCCATACTCTAGGGCGTTGATTAACTGCTCTGTTAAGCAGTAGCCGGCGCTTTCAAGCCGGCGCTTAAGCTCCTCGAAAAAAGCCCGGTGTTTGGCGGTTTTCCACAGTCCTTTGACATTCTCGAAGAGGAAAAAGTCGGGCTGCTGCTGGCAAATTAATTCAATGTAGGCTGCCGAGAGTTTACCGTTGTCGCCTTCCTTGCCCCGGTTTTTGCCCCCAATAGAGAAGTCCGGGCAGGGCGGGCCACCTATAAAGCCGACAAGTTCGTAATTCTTGCGGGCCTCCTCTATCAATTCTTTGAGACGTGATTGATTTTCTCCCTCAGTCAGGTTAGTTACGTCTTCTTTAGAGCAACCGTATTCCGGCTCCGGCAATTTAAGGCCCTTTCGTGCGTAGCGATAGGCTTCCCTAAATTGGGGGTTAATTTCGTTAACATAGACAATTTTGAAGCCACTGTCCTCGAAGCCTAAATCGAGGAAGCCGGTGCCGGCGAAAAAGGAGAAGACGCTCTTGCTCTGACTCATTGAATCACCTGCAACCTGACAGGGAAAACTGCATTGCGGAAGAAGTTGAAAATTATAGCTTACCGCATGGCTTAGGGGGAAGAATATGAAGAAATGTTGAGGGGGTTGCTCAATCGCCGGCCTCAGGCGGGGGAGGGCGGGACAGTCCGCCAGCCGGCTGGGTGCCGGGCGGAGGTTGCCGGTGCCGGTGCGGTCGGTGCCGGCTTCAGTTGGCTCTCCTGGCCCTCTCGGGTGTCGTCGCAGAAGGCAAAATAGATGCTGGGGGGAGAGGGGAGGCATGGTTTCAATCCCGTTTCCGGGATTCAGCTGTTGTCCTCCTGCCCTCTGCTGAAATCATTGTCCCATTGATATGGGCTACGCTCGCACAGCCCTTGATGCTCCCGGGTCGATAAGCGCGTTAAAGTGACGTTGGGTGGGAATTGCCAGCACAGCCGGTTTCAGGAGGCGGGGACTTTCGGGGCGTTGCACCGGCATTCTGGAAAAATTTTTGCCGGCATCCGGGAAACCCCACCCCCCAACCCCCTCCCCGCAAGCGGGGAGGGGGGGAACAGAGGGGTCTGTCCCAGGATTGTGCGGCGCGGATTTTAGGCCATCCTTAAAGGATGGAGGATTGATTGTGGAGGGATGTTAAGATGCCCAAGTGGACAGTGCGCACTGAGTTTACCTTTGACAGCGCCCATTTTATCCGAGACTATGATGGGCCATGCGGGCGGATGCACGGGCACACCTACAAAGTCCGGGTGGAGGCGACTTCACAGAAGCTGCACGCCTCGCAATACTGCCCTCACGAAGTGATGGTGGCGGATTTCAAGACGCTGCGCTGGGCTAAGCAAGATGTCACTAAGGGAGGGCTGGATCACTGCGTCCTCAATGAGGTGATGCCGGCGGAGTATGAGACAACGGCTGAGATGATTGCTAAGTATATATATGATGAAACGAAGCGGCGGGTGCCGGCGGGGGTTCAGTTGAAGGTGGCGGTGTCGGAGACTCCGAATTCTTGGGTGGAGTACGAGGATGATTGAGGTGAGGATTCCCCTGTGATGTCCGGGCGCTAGCTGCCGGTGTGCCAGAAGGGGAGAGCAATACTGCTTCTGGCAACCGGGTTGATTCCTGTAATAAAAAGTTTCAAGAAATTGCAGGGGGGGATAATTCGCGGCAAAGCTTGAAACGCTTGCATCGCCGGCGTTACAGTCCTGCGGCTGCATACGGAAACAATGAGGTTCATCTTCACCCGACTGAAAAACGCCGGCTAACTGTACGGGAGACTATGCGGATTCAGACCGTTCCTGATGAATATGCTTTTCATTTAGATATATCAGTTCTAAATGATTTGCGCAACCGCGCTTGGGGCCCAGAACCCCGGTTTCTTTAAGAAACCGGGGTTCTGAAATTTACACGAATGATTTAGACGCGCTATATGTCACTTTCACACAAGTTCAAAATGATTGGCAACGGTGTGCCGGTTAAACTAGCCGAAGCTGTGGCCACTTCCTTTGGAAAAGTTCTTGCCGGTGAAGTGAATCATAACAGTTGACTGGATTCGACGGCATTGGAAACCCGGTTTCTGAAAGAAACCGGGTTTCTTCATTCGTGAAGGAGAATGGCCATCACCGGCAGCCGGTTCAGTTGGCCCCTTCCCCCACCGCTACTTGTGCAAGATCGGTGTGCCGGCGAGCGCGATGGCGGTTTGTGGGTTGGGCCATTGCCATACCGAGATGGCCCAGAGCTGGATGAGGCCACCGGCTAGCAGCTGGTCTTTGAGAAAATCCAGGCAAAAGGGGCTGGCAGACTTGACGCTCCTAAAAATAGCTGCAACAATTATTTAGTGTAAGCTTTACAGAAAGATTATGGGAAGGAGTGTTAAAGAAGCACTGTCCCTGAGGGATGAGGTTCGGCTGGGCACAACCTCCTCGTCACCCAACTTGGGTTC
The DNA here is from genome assembly GCA_025454445.1 of Oscillatoria sp. Prado101. GTDB lineage: Bacteria > Cyanobacteriota > Cyanobacteriia > Cyanobacteriales > Oscillatoriaceae > Oscillatoria. The sequence goes on from JALOOK010000009.1 coordinate 3,228, forward strand.
GCCAACCTTTGACGAGGTGCCGTTCCATGTCGATGTGGACCGCAGGCCAGCTTTGGGCACATACGTGATCGTCGTCAGCGATACCGAGGAGGTTGCTCACTACGGACGCATCATCAGCGGTACAGAAGATAACCCACGCGCTAACCCAGCGTCATTGCAACAGAATCAGGCATATCAGGTCGGTCAAAAAGATCCAAGGCCAACAGATCGGGCTCCTCACGTCACCCGCGTGATGACAGCGGAAGTCTTGGGTGAGATACACCTGAGTGATGGTGGCAATAAAACCGTCAAGGAGCCAAATCAGTTACCGCAAACTGGCAAGGGTGTCTATGAACTGCCAGCCGATCTGATTCCCTGGTTGCAGAACATTCCCGACTCGCCCGACAAGGGTTTCCACATCGGGCAAATCGAATCGGGTAACCGTTCGATAGATTTTGTGCTGCCGATGGAGGCGATCGCCCGACATCTTGCAGTAGTGGGAAAAACCGGCGTGGGCAAGAGCTATGCCGTGGGGGTTTTAATCGAGGAATTGGTGCGCCACGGCATTCCTATTATTGCTTTCGATGTGCTCGGAGACGTTGTAAACGCAGCTGAAGACCTCGGAGGGCGCAACTTTCGAGCCGGAGAAGACTTTCGAGTGCCTTACTCAGTCATTGGATTGAGCGAGTTTTTGGGATTTGTGCCCAATCTGACATCTGACCAGTCGGAACTGGTGTCTTTGGCCTATGAGGTCATCTTCAACAAGGCATTCAACAACTTGGAGGCCACGGGAGAAGTAGACATCTCTATTAAGTCCCTGATCAATGAAATCCAGAGTGTGGGCGCTGAGTTTGGTCAAGCTGCTGTGGGAGGGCGGGCTGCACGCCGGGTGGAAACTGCCTTCAACCGCAACCGGCTGCTATCGCCAAAAACTGAAAATTGGTTGAGCGAGGTGGCAGAAAAACCTATAATTAACGTCTTTATAGGACATTTGAGCCAACAGCAACGGAACTTGATAGTAGGGGCGACAGCGCGAATGCTTCAAGCCCTCCGAAAGCGCGAGAAAATCCCACCTTTCGTGTTTGTTCTCGATGAGGCTCACTTTTTCTTGCCGTCTGGAGGAGAGATCACCCCTTCTACCTATGTGATCCGAGAGATGATCCGCACAGCTCGTCACGACGCCATCGGGATCGCACTGATTACTCAGAGTCCGTCCTCTATGGACAAGCAGGTATTGCTGACTTGCAACACGCGGGTGGTATTCGCCCTAGATCCGGATGACCTCAGATTGGTATCGGGGACGATGGGAGATGTTTCCGAGGAGATGATGTCGCGCATTCCCAAGCTGGCCAAGGGGACTGCCATCGTGTCATCAGCTACGGATATCATGCGCCACCCAGCGCTTGTCCGCATTCGCAAGCGCAAGACCAGAGAAGGAGCGCCGACACCTAATTTAGCAGAGGAGGTTACGAAATGGCGAGAGCAGCAAGTATTCTGAGCCAGAATATTCTGGAGTTTCTGGCCAGAGAGCCAGATGGATTAGAGGTTGCAGAGATTGTCGAGCGACTGAGTGCCGGTGATGGTGCAGTTTCCGAAAGAGGTGTGCGCAATCTCCTCAACCAGCTCGTAAAGGAAGGCAAGCTGATTAAACGCAGAGGCTGGAGTAAAAAACCGGGCGCACCGCCCTATGTTTACTGTCACCCCAATACTGTGTCGCGACAGCTAAATTTATTCGATGACATTCCGGGCTTAAAAAAGTACAGCCTGCAAACTAAAAGCCAGGTTGAAACAGGTGCGCTCGACCGGCAAGAACTGGAACGTCAGAAAAAAGCGCGTTCCGTTTTGGAAAATATCGCCGCCGGTCATATCCATCAAGAATTATACGCACGCGCCATCGTTAACATCGCACCTAAGTTAGCAGAAGAGAACCCCGTTGAGTTATTAGTCAGTATGGCGCAATGGGCCGTCAGCGATCTCAACCGGCTGGGGGAGGAAATTAAGCTCAAGTTGAAACGGGGGGCAGTAGAGGAGGCCCAAAAACTGGCTGTGAGACTGGATTCCTATTTAGGATGGGCAAGAAGTTATTTTCAGCAATTCTGGCGTCTCGACCGGCGCGTGGAGGGTTTGTTGGATGAAATTCCAGGCATTTTGGAATTGCCGGCTCAACCCAAGCACTTCTTTAAGGATGGACAGCGTGCTCACTTAGATGAAGAAAAAGCCAGAAAGCGATTGCAAGAGCGCATTTTCGGCAACAAGCTCATAGAGAAGCGGGAAGTGCCAGCCAACTCGCACAAGGCAGCAGCCGGCACTGACGCCTCTGTCGCCGATCTCTTTTTAGATCACACACCAGGCAGCTTCACGCCACCAGATCCTGTTGCTGTAACAACCGCCGCCGCCGCCTTGATAACTCAAGCCAGTAATGGCTCTCCAGCAGGAGAATACCAGGATTTCGATATTTTTCCCGATAAGCTGCGGGAGTACGAAGACGGTTATGCCGCCGCCGAAGGACTGCTACTGTCGCCAAATCTCAAGTCCAACAGCTTGCTGTTGGATGAAGGGAAATTCCAGCACGCACGGGCAGCTGCAATGGATCGCCGCCAATATGAAGAGGACTTTCGCATCTCTATGAAACAAGCGAGATGGCGTTCCGTTGGTGCTGCCCCCGAATTGGGGATTTCGTCTAGACCCACGCTGATTGTCCGTGACGGTCGTGTGTTCCCTCTGGAACATCGCCTGCAAGACTACGAAGCTGGCGGCTTGTTTGGGCAGCTTATCCGCAACCAGATTGAAAAGTTCATGCAAGTTTTTCACAATACGGTGTTGGGGTCAGACCGAGACATTGTGTACGGCGCTGCGGTCAAGAACCCAGAGATTTCCTGGCTCGCTCCCTTGGTGTTCTGGTATCTGCACTCTCAGGGAGCTGAAGTAGACGGTAGAGCGGTTGTTGGCCCTGAGGATGTATATCAATTTCCTTTTTCAGATACCGCAGTCTCCCATCTTCTGTTTCTGGGTTTAGCAAACCGGTCGAGAGACTTTTCTAGCCACCGGCTCTTCGTTACCTGCCGAGTTCTGCGACGGTTCTCCGATATTGTCCTTAAAGGAGAGCAAATGCCCGCAGTCATTTCGGACAGGGCAGGCATCAGGGTGGTGCGCGACAACATTCGGAAAGATTGGATAGCCTTCCTTGAGCAACGCATTGCTAATAAAAAAGCGCAGCACCTCCAAAACATTATCGACTTAGACGACTACAGTCCGTTTATCTATCTCTGTTCCAAGGTTGGCGTTTCCATGTTCTACGCTGCCCCGACTTCTGCTTATCAGACGATGGCTTCCCGTGACTATAGTGGGGCGCACTTCTTACTGCCTCGTCTGGAAGTTGCCATCAGTACAGAGCGATTAGTTTCCGAGCCAAATCATGAGCAAGAGTGCTTGGATGGAATGCTCTCTTGGTTAGCAGCAGAACACTGGGACCTAGATAGCGCCCACACACAATCAGGGTTCGATACAGAAAACCAAGGGCATCGTCTTCCCATCCTTGTGCCAGACGTTACTGTCCGCGCTCACGAGGCAGTAACCTTTGCCCGTACCAGGTTGGGTGAAGAGGTACACGATGAGATTCGCGCTCTGATTGCCGAGTTGAGAAGACGCATGGGAAAGGATCGCTAACGGGGATGGGCTGCTTAGTGCCCGCTACGGGACAGCCGGCACTGCCAGCACCCATCCCGACTTCCTGCAGACCCTTGCCGTCTGCAAAAAAACAATGTTACAATTATTTCTTGTAATAGTTCGTGAAGCTGGTCGGGGCGCACAGCTAAAAGCCCAGGCCCTGACCGGCGCAGTTTGGCAACAAAAAAGCCAGCGCCATCGATTGCAGTCGTGGGTGTCTGGCTCAACATTGATTTTGTTATTCAGGAGGATTGTAACAGATGACGAAGCTGGACACTGTTTCTCGCCTGTACGTCGAGTATGGCCCAATGTTGGCCTCGGCAAAACCTGAGGTCGCTCACTCAGCCTTGCTGGCAAACGTGGACTTGACACCCACACAAATCGCCAGCAAGCTAAGTGAGCAGATAGGAAGAAGGATTTCTAACCGAGAAGCAAACCAGGCTTTGGAAAAGCTGGGCTTGCAGAAAAAGATACACTCCAGTAGGGGCAAATGGCAGTGGGAGCTCACCGAAGGGGGCAAACAGTATGCGCGGGTCTACATGGCCAGCAGCACTCACAGTGACTGGAGCGGCAATCAAATCAAGTGGAGTGAAGCAGTCATTGACCTGCTGAAGCAACACTTTCTAACTTAACCCCCAAGCGCTCGCCCACTTCAACACAACTCGCTGCCTTTCTCTGCTCATATCCCACGAGGCGAGCGCTCAAATCTTACTCAAGCGTGTCCACCGGCACCCCACCGGCACCCCACCAAAAGCTAAGGTGCGTTCCGCGTTGAGCGTCACGCACCCCACTGCTACTTTTATAATTCCGGCACTTGGATATAACTATTAGCCCCCGCATAGTTTTGCAGAATCACTTCTGGGCTGTTCCCCACCCACTGCGCAAGAGTCACAATGTCAACATGACTCTGCAAACAGAGGGTGATGAATGTATGGCGTGCGTTGTATTGTGGCAAATATTCAGACACTTCCCCCGCCTCAACCAGACCCTTAATTACTGCACCCCAAACCTGCTTGAGAAAGTTATTAGTGTTGATTACCTTTCCTTTCGGACTGGGGAAAACCAAACACTCCGGCTGTTTCATCTGATCAGGCAAACGAGCCGCACACTCATTGAGTATCTGGCTCAGCTGACTGTTGACCGGCAAAAAGCGAGTCTCATGGGTTTTGGTGTCCTTGCGAATCCCCATATAAACCGCCTCTTCAATAAGAATCCGATTCCCTTGAATGTGCTTCCATTTCAAGGCTACAACTTCCTCTGGCCGGCAACCTGTATAAAACAGGAATTTAACATACCCTGTATAGTAGCTGTGTTTAAAGCCAGATGCTTTAGGACAAAATCGGTCGCTTTCAAAAGCTTGAATAATGGCGTCCCGCTCCTCCTTAGTGAAGGACTTACAGCTAACATTCCGCGATCCCGACTTTATTTCCCGAATGAACTCAGGGAAGGGGTTCTTCTTAATGAGCTTTTGCTGAACCGCCCAGTTACAGCATGCTGACAGGATTTTCAGAGTGCGCTTCACTGTCTCAGGAGCGTAGATTTCCTGTAAAGCGGCAACTAAATCCGCTGCCCTATCGGCATAGAGAAGACTGGGGCTGACTTTCTCAAACGCACTGTCTGCCACCCTGTAATAGTATTTAATGGTAGTTTCTGCTATCTGCCCTGCTTTGAAGGTTTTGTACTTTTGCCAGATATCCTTAAGGCTGTTTTTGGGGTCTTTTATGCCCCCATCCACGCTAGTCAGGGTAGATTGGGCGCTGTACTTAGCTAGGCTTTCGTCAAAATTGCCGCAGAGGATGTCTGACTCGATTTGACCTAACTTAGCCTCAGCAGCTTTTCGGTTCAGTGGGGTGTCCTCCAGCCCTAAACTCAGGTAATGGCGCTGACCGGCATGAGATATTACCAGCTGCAGCCGTCCCTTAGATACCTGAATGGACACACAGTTTTTGCCTGCTTTTTCAGGCATAGCATTTCCACTAGACATGAGGGGTAACACCTCCTATTTTTGGGAATTGGCTATAGCAGTTTTCAGTTGGAGCAAGCACGGCCCAGAAACCCGGTTTCTTAAAGAAACCGGGTTTCTCAGTACCTCACAAAGGATGAAAAATGCTATAATCTTCTTCCCCAAAGTTACCTCAAAAAAACTGATACTGTAATTGACTTAACCAATCTTCACAGGTTGTGAAAAGGTAGAAACCCGGTTTCGTAGGGGCGGGCCACCCACGGAGACCGCCGAATCACCGGGTTTCTGGACCCTCACAGGGTTCACAAATCATTTATAAACGCTGTACTAGCTAGGTTTTGTCAAAGCGGGCGGCGGGAATCGAACCCGCATCGCTGGCTTGGAAGGCCTACGTTTTACCACTAAACTACGCCCGCACCGACACAGTTAGACTTTGCAGTTGGGGTTTAGCCCCACTGGCACTATTTTTTTCAGGCCCTTCAACCGAGCCTTCTCTATATTAACACAACCTCCAGACAAGTCAAGCAAATTTTCCAAAAAACCGGATTTGCACAGCCGGCGCGGTGCCGGTCTTCCCTCAGCCGCTCTCCAGATTAAGCTTTTCGGCTTTTAATCTGCTTGTTGGACAGACGAGGCGGAGCCTCCAGAGCGGCGTTCCCAGGCCGAGCCTGGGAACGAGGGTATAGATATGGATAGCGCAAATTAAATCTACTCCCCCCTGGCTGACATAAGTTTTCTTAATCGTTAATCGCTAACAGTTAATTGTTACTTCTTTAATGGCCAGCGCTGTCCTGACCGACCCTAACAATGTCCAATTAACAATTGACAATTCCACCTTATGTGCCGGTGAGCGGGAGCTGGGACTGGTGGCCTGCTTCTGGCTGGAGGACAAAAGTGAGAACCGTCTCATCGATCCCCTTCAGCATCAGGGGGCGGAACTTAGTGATTTCCTCCTCATCGAGATAGTCCGCCACTGCAGCGGAAACCAGGATACTGCCCGGATCTGCCGCTTCTTGCAGCCGCGCCGCAATATTCACCGAAGGGCCAATAGCAGTGTAATCAGCGCGGGCTTCGCTGCCGAACATGCCCACAACAGCAGTACCCTGATGGATGCCGCAGCGGAACTGAATCGGCGGCACACCGGCACTGCCCACCAAACCCTGCTCTTGCCAGCGCTGGTTGAGCACCGCCAGAGAGCGCTGCATTTGCTGCGCCGCCGCCACCGCACGCCGCACCTGCTCGTTGGGAGTCAGCTCCTCCGGTGCCCCAAAAAGGGCCATTATCGCATCGCCGACAAACTTGTCCACTGTACCGCCATTATCAAACACCGCCAGCGTCATTTGCGCCAAATATTCATTGAGCAGCTCAGCCACCCGGCGGGAGCGCAGCGTATTTGCCAGCTGGGTAAAGCCGACAATATCGCTGAACAAAATCGTAATCAGCCGGGGTTCCGGACGCAAGTCCAGCGACAGCTCACCCACAGCCGCCTTGCGCACCATAGAAGGCGGCAAAAACCGCTTGAGTACCGACTCAGTGAGGTAGGAATTGAGTTCTCGCACCCGCCGCTCCTGAGCCTTAAGCGCCAGCAAATTGCGCACCGTTGCCAGCAGCTCCCGGTCATTAAACGGCTTAGCCAGATAGGCGTCCGCTCCCTTTTCCACTCCTTCCAAGCGAGTTTCTTCGTTCGCCTTTGCCGTCAGCAAAACCACAGGCGTAGCCTTTAAACCCTCGTCCTCCCGAATCATGCGAATCATATCCAAACCCGACACCAGCGGCATCATCAAATCCGTCACTATCAGGTCTGGGCGGTGCTTATGGGCCATCTGGAATCCCTCCGCCCCATTGCGGGCGAGGATCACCTGATAGCCTTTCTGTTTGAGAATCCCAGACACATAAATGCGCAAATCCGGATTGTCATCCACGAACAAAACAGTCTCGTGAGTGCCAGCTTTGGGCTTAATTGTTGAGCGTTCAGCTCCAGAAGAAGCAGAATTTTGAGTTAATAGTTTAAACGGCTCGCTGAGCAGCGCTAACTCCTCAGAGTCTTGCTCAACCTCCACATCAGCCAACTCTTCGGCTGCGCGAGAGGGCAGCACACCCGTGGGCACTTCAATAATTTGTTCCGGAGGCAAGTGGGCGGTGCCGGTGGGCAGCCAAACCGTGAACGCAGCCCCTTGCCGGTAAACCGACTCCACAGTAATTTGACCGCCGTGGATCTCCACCAGTTCTTTCACCAGAGCCAGCCCCAAACCGCTTCCCTCGTGAGACCGGCTCGCCGAGCCCTCAGCTTGGCGGAACCGCTCAAACAGGTGGGGGATTTGGTCAGCGCGGATGCCAATGCCGGTGTCTCTCACTTGCAGCAGGCAGTGATCCCCAGCCCGCTGCAGGGTGACAGTAATGCTGCCCCCCTTAGGAGTAAACTTCATGGCATTGGACAGCAGATTGTACAGCACCTTGTCAAACTTTTCCAGATCCAGGTAAACCGAGGGGCAGTCGCTGAGCTGGGTGTAAACCCCGATGCCTTTTTTCTGGCAGTAGGGGCGAAACGAATCCACCGTTTGGCTGACGAAATCCACCAAATCGCAGGGGCGAAACGTGGGCTGCATGCGACCGGCATCGATGCGCTGCAAGTCCAGCAGCTGGTTGACCAGTCGCAGCAAGCGCCGGGAATTGCGCAGGGCGATTTCCGCCTGCTCGTAGGGCAAACCCGCACCCTCGGCAACCACTGACTCTAGCGGGCCAATCATCAGCGTCAGCGGCGTGCGGAACTCGTGGGAAATATTTTGGAAAAACTCCGTTTTCAGCCGGTCTAGCTCCATGAGCCGTTCCGCCTGCTGGCGAGTTTTTTGATAAAGCCTGGACTGCTGCACTGCGATAGCTGCCTGCGCCCCCACTGCTTGGGCCAGCTCGATATCGGACGCCGACCACTGGCGGGGTTTCGCCGTCGTGCGCAGGGAAATGCTGCCGATAATTTGGCCCTCCGACTGCAGGGGCACCACCAGCAGCGCCCGCGCCGGCGATCTGAGGGGCAAGTCCAGCACGTTGAGTTCTGGCTTGGCTTCCAGATCGTTGACCACCACCGGCTTTCGCGACATCAGCAGCTGCAGCAGCACCGGATTGCCGCGAATCGGCACCACCGATCTGGGCAGATAGCGAGCGGCGTCTTTACTTTTGGCATCCGCCCCTTCCCCAATCGCCTGGACTTCCACCTCCTGCAGCCCAGCGTCAAAAAGTCCCACACACTGCACATACTCATCTTCCTCCGTCCACAGTGACAGGGCGCAGCCATCTGCGTGCAGGGCTTGTCCCAGCTGCTGGGTGATCGCCGCAAAAATGTCGGTCGGGTTGAGGCTGGAGCGAATCGCCGACGTGATCGTGTTGATCAGGGCCTCTCGTTTGGCCAGCGCCCGCACTTGCTCGTAAGCTCGCGCCTGGGCCAGGGCCAGTGCCGCTTGATCCGCCACCATAATCACCATCTGCACCTCGTCATCTTGCCAGGTGCGTGGCTGGCCGATTTGGTGCAGGGCCAGCACGGCCATCAGATCCAGCCGGCAGAACAGCGGCACCACTAGGCTGGAGCGGATATTGGCCTTCCGGCACGCTGCGGCGCGGGTGACGCCCTCCTCGGTGCCAGCCAAGCGCTCGTCCGTTTCTATATTGTGGATCACCTCCACATCCCGAGTGTCCCAGACCGTCTGAGCCAACTCGGCACTGACGCCTGCCGGTGCAGTGCCTTGCGCCTCTCTGGGGGCGCTGGCAGCTCCGTTCTCAGAGGTTTTCTCCTCTGACTTGCTTCTGTAGACGAACCATTCATCTACCATCTGGTCGTCCTGAACCGGACGCAGGATGCAGCAGCTGACCTCAAACATCTGGCCAACTGTTTCTACGATCGTCTGGAGAATCTGCCGGTAGTTGGTGCGCGAGCGAATCGTATTGGTCACCACATTCAGCAGCGATTCCTGGCGCAGGGTGCGGCAGAGCTCTCGCGTCCGGGCTTTCAGGACGTTGTGGGTGTCCACGGCTTGCCGCACGACGGATTGCAGGTGTTCGGCGTCCCAGGGTTTGGTGACGTACTTGAACACCTTGCCGGCGTTGATCGCTTCCACCAGGTCTTCGACATCGGTGTAGCCGGTGAGAATAATCCGGATTACGTCCGGATAGTGAGTGGCGGTGAGGCTGAGAAACTCCGTCCCGCTCATCTGGGGCATGCGCTGGTCGGAGATGATCACGGCAATATCTCCCTCGGCGGCGAGAATATCCAGCGCCGCCGGTCCGCTCTCTGCCCTCAGCACTTTATATTCCTCGTGGAAGGTGCGGTAAAGCAGATCCAGGTTATCCGGTTCGTCATCGACAACCAGAATTTTGGGCTTAATGTTTTCTTGGGAGGTCATGCACCGCTCTCCTACAGCTAGGGCAGTTAGATCCAACATTGTTTTATCAAGCCTAGGAGGTTACGAGCGTCAAAGTGGCGGGTAGGGGTACAGTCATTTTAGATTTTGTTTTAATTGGCAATGCCCGGATTAATCTCTACTGTAAAATCTAATATCTCCTGCGCTCTAGCCCCTTTGGAAATCAGTGATGCTGCCCCCACCGGCTGCAAGGCGTGCCAGTGGCTGTGGGGCAGTGGTTGCGTCAAGCCAAAGGTGCCGGTGGGGGCGTCCCCAGTCCCCAAGGGGGGGGTGTGCGCCCATTGCTGCCGCGCTCAACCTTTAACAGCGGAGGTGGGAGAATCCACAGGTTAAGCGCGGCGTCAGTGGACTTGAAAAAAGCAACCCGAATTGTCATGTCAGTCAAAGGAGCAATCCAAAGAGTGTGATAGTGTGACGTGCAGTCTGACACTGCGGCGCAGTTGGGGTCAGCGGAAAAACTGGACAGGCAAGCGGCAGGCGAGCATCTGACCGTGCCCTTCCCGGGTGCTGAGAGCCCCGCACTTCCATTGCTTGATGCACTCCTTATGTACGATCCTAATACAGCCAAAATGCCTGCAAGCTGGCTGCCTGGAAACTCTCTGATCTGACAGCCTGTGGGCGCAATGTTCTTACTTATTAAGATTCCCTCTAAAAACTAACACCTAACCCCAACCAGACGCACCGATGCGCTCGTTGGGGTTGAGTGAGCGCCTGGAGCTGAGCTGCGCGGTTAATCAGTGAAAAACTCTCGCTCCGCCTCGGATCACTCCGTGCCCGCAGCACAGTTTGCCGGTGCTGTTTTCCCACAGGCTTGGCAGTCAAGCCGCCTGGAAGCCATCCACGCCGCTCCCGATTTGAATCGGTGCGGCTTGCCGGTCGCCACTGCGGTTGCTCGCTCCTGTGGCTGCAAACCCCCTTTTCCCTTGCAGCGCTGTTTCAGGCTGATTTTAGATCAGCACCTTAAAGGCTGGGTACAGCTCAGTATAGCAAGAGATCGGCGTGCGGATTATCTAGCGGCTGTCACCAAGCCAGCCGGGGCAAACGACAGTAACCATCTGTCCGCCGCCGGCCATACCCCCGTTACCTGTCCCTGATTCCGTCTGACGCCCCACATCCGCGCTCTTTGACTGCCCAAATTTCTCTGCCAACTGACCGCTTGCCCTCTTGGCACCTCGCCCCCACCGCCACCGTCATCTGCAGCTTCGGTGACGGCGGGACTTCCAACCCCTGCCTCGGGCGGCTCGGTTGACGCGGAAACTCAACAAAGTTGCTCTCATTTACTTAATTATCTTGCTAAATCGCTATAAATGCGGTAAAATATCTACCTGTTTAACCGTCTGTCAAGGGGCACACAACATTCTGAATATTATTGTTTGGCTGGATATCTGGAAGCGCTGGCCTCAGACAATAGATTTGAGATTGACGGAAGACTTTTAAGACTGGATTCAATCGCAAAAAATAAAAATATGGAAGGGAAAGGCGGATATTTTCGGGAAACCATCTGAAGATATAGCGGTTTTCTTATGAGTGAGGTACTGAGAAACCCTGTTTCTTTAAGAAACCGGGTTTCTGGCGTGTACTTCATCCAACTTAAAACCGCTATAAATAACGGTATTTTGAAATGCAGTCTTGGCTTTCAGTACCTGGCGATCTCGATCGCAACTGCGTGGGTAACTGCCAGGGTAACTGCCAGGGTAACTGCCAGGAACGCAGCAATCGATTTGGGAGCTAGGAACAGAGTGGCCCTTTGGCAGTGCGGCTGAGAGTTGGAAAGGGGATGCCCACAGGCAGAGAGGCAATTCGCACTGGGAGCCTTTGCGTATTCCCCACGGCGTACTGGTCGAAATGCTCACCTGTAAGGCACAATGAGGAGGAATCAAGGTGGCGACCCGCAGAGCATGCTTTCTATCTAAAGCTACTTTTAGGGCTGAGGATTCGTTACCCGTTGATAGCCCGGAGAACCCAGAGAGCGTGCCAACAGAAAATTTGCTTGAACTCCTGAGTGTTTAACTCCAGGTCAGTTTGTGTGAGTTTTGGCGCACTGCTCTCCCCTCTCTCAGTCAAATTTATCACAAAGTTATAAAATTTGACACAAAGCCTTTATGGAACGCCGCTGGCAGCTGCCCCCACAATTTAGGACGATCTCGCAAGTATCCTGATTTTAGTTGTGAACCCCTGCTTTTCTTCCGCAACCCCAGGCAAGCCAGATTTTTCCGGATCTCATGCCGGTTCTAACCGCTTGCTCATCCGTGCTGCCCAACCCCAGGATCTGATCTTCCTTGCTGAGATCCTCACCGATAGCTTTCACTCTCGCGAGGGTCTGATGCAGTGGGTTTATCCATTGTTGCGCATGAGCATTTATGAAGACCTGCGGCACCGGCTCCGGGTTGCCACGGCGCATTACGTCTGCTTTGTGGCTATCGATGTCTCGCCCAAAAGCCCTTCCGAGATCCAGCCGGCGATCGTCGGCACGGTGGAAATGGCGCTGCGCTCCATCCATTCCTGGCCTTACTCTGACTGCCAATATCCCTATGTGTCGAATTTGGCTGTGCAAAAGCAGAGTCGCCGTCAGGGAGTGGCTGGGCAATTGCTGCTGGCCTGCGAACGCATGGCCATCGAGTGGGGCTTCCGAGACATCTACCTGCACGTCCTGGAAAATAACCATCAGGCTCGCCGGCTCTATTTCAAGATGGGCTACCGACTGCAGCAGACTGACAGCCCCTGGCATTCTAGGTTGCTGGGTCAGCCGAAGCGGATTTTGCTGCGCAAGGATCTCGCCTAAAGCCACTGAACTCTCTGCAGCCGCTGTCTGCGCCACCGGCCACTCCCGTGCCGGTGTCAAACAGTGCCTCCCGATGGCAAATGCGCGGTGGTGGTCGATGGGGGATGAGATAAATTACGGTTGATTACTTTTTAAAAAGTGCGCCTGTAAGCGGCGTATTCTGGGGAACGGTTTAGCAATTAATTATAGGCAATAAACCGGAATTGATCTCAATAGAGAATTTCTGTCTTGGCTTGGCCAGAAAGCAAGCTGCATGGTAACTCTGAAACTGGCTTTAAAAAATCTTCACAAAAGCAAGGGGTGCCGGCGGCTAATATTTACTAAATCTTGTTATTACAAGCAGCGCCACCAAGTCATCATTGGTATTAGAGATGGGACTCCCATCCGCATGGGTCTTCCAAAAGTACACCTAATTGAGTCACCCTCTGGGCTTTGGGTTTTGGTGCACGCATCAGGAGTGAAGTTTATGAATGGCAATAACCAGCAGCAGGAGAGGAAAGCTTTTGACGCCGTGCATAACTCAAGCACCGGCACCCATCCCCTCAGCTCAGAGAAAACTGAACTATCGGCAACAAAAACTCCCACCCCTGGCCTGAGCTTGATTTTGCACGCTCGAAAATCGGAAATCCTCGCCCAGATCGGCAGCGGACAGCTGCTGGCGGTTGCTCAAAATCGCCGTTGCGGCTTAATTATCTACAAGCGCTTCCACGCTGAATTTGCCGGACCGGGAGCCGCAGTTGGCGGCTTTTTGGATGTGGACTGCCAGCAAATTGTGCCGGTGGGCGATCTGGCTTTGGTCTATCCCGAATCCTACCCAGAACGACAGAAGGCTTTCTCGATTCGCCGTCACTGGATTCGCTTAACTGAACAGCTGACGCAAAACGCGGCACCGATGCAGCGAGCCCAAACTATTTTGACCCAGTTTGAGCATTACTTTGACTCAGATACGGTGAGCCAAATCTCGGATGAGGCTTTTGCTCGTCTCGTCGGCGTTTTGCCGCAAACTGTAGCCACTGTCCGCCGCACCGCTGACCAGCTTTGCGCTCCGGTGATGGCTTAGATTGGGCGGCGGCTTGTACGGGGCGGCGGCTTGTACGGGGCGGCGGCTTGTACGGGGCATGGGGCGGGTTCAGAAACCGGGTTTCTTTAAGAAACCCGGTTTCTACACACCGGGCGTTTATGAAAACTAATTTAACGTAACTTAAGCAAGTTCGCAAGCTAAAATCCCAAAATAACAAAAGCCATGCCCCAATAACCAGTCTCTCTACCGGCTGAAAAGTGATTGCAACCGCTGGAGCGTCCGCGCGTTTTCTTCGGGGGTGCCGACGGTGATTCGCAAACCGCCGCCGGTGTGGCGCACGAGGGTGCCACCGGCTCTCAGTTGCTGGGTGATGCCGGCAAGGGCGTCTGAGCCACCGGCATCTTTTAGCCGCAGGTAGATGAAATTGGCGTCACTTGGCCACACTTGCAGGGCCGGCATCTGGGCTAGGGCGTCTCTCAATTTGTCGCGCTCGGCAATAATTTCGGGCACTGACGCCAGCAGTTGCTGCCGGTGGCGCAGTGCGCTCTTGGCTGCAGCTTGGGTGAAGCTGGGCAAATTGTAGGGAAGGCGGATTTTTTCCAGGGCGGCGATCAGTTCTGGATTGCCGATAGCATAACCGATTCGGTGGGCTGCCAGTCGGAAGCCTTTGGAAAATGTCCGCAATATCACCCAGTTGGGGTGCCGGTGCAGCTCACCCGCAACCGTATTTCTACTGAATTCAAAATACGCTTCATCAATGACTGCGAGAATTTGCGGAGGCAAACTCCTGAGCCAGTCGAGTTCAGCGGGCGTGAGGGCGTTGGCGGTGGGGGAGTTGGGGTGGACGACGAATACGGCACGCACCGGCGGGTTTTGGGTTTTTTCGATCGCCAGCTGCGCCGCCCCCATGTCGATTTCAAAGTTTGTGGGATTGCGCCCCACCGGCACCACGGGCACGCCGAGGGTTTCTGCCAGAATGGCGTACATGGAGAAGGTGGGATTGGCGACGAGGACAGATCCTTCTGCGCGCAAGCAGGTGGCAATAATTAGGGAGCGGATCAGCTCGTCGGAGCCATTGCCGGCGGTGATATTGTCTGGGGTGATGCTATCTGCTGGGGAGGGAGTGGCTGTTTCGCAGACGTATTCGGCGATGGCTTGTTTTAGGGCGGTATAAGTGCCGTCGGGATAGCGATTTGACTCTATTTCCTGCAGGTAAGTCCAAGCCTGCTTTTGTTTTAAGTCAAAGGGCAGGTCATAGGGGCTTTCGTTGGCGTCAAGCCGGTCGGGGGAAATGGGAGCCGGTTCGTCTGGGGTGCCGCCTGGATTGGGGGTGTAGGCGCTGAGCTCGCCTAAGTCGGAGCGGATAAATGGAAGCATGGATTTTACAAGACGCCTTTGGAACTGGGAATGGTGCCGGCGCGGCGGGGGTCGATTTCGGTGGCCATGCGCAGGGCGCGGGCGAAGGCTTTGAAGGTGGCTTCGATGATGTGGTGGGAGTTAATGCCGGAAAGCTGGCGGATGTGCAGGGTGATTTGGCTGTGGTTGACGAGGGCGGCGAAGAATTCGCGCACGAGTTGGGTGTCGTAGGTTCCGACGCGCTGGGTGGGGATTTGCAACCCGTAGCTGAGGTGGGGGCGTCCGGAAAAGTCGAGGGCGACTTGAATCAGGGCTTCATCGAGGGGGGCGATGAAGTGGCCAAAGCGGACGATGCCTTTACGATCGCTGAGGGCTTTGGCTAGGGCTTGTCCTAGGGTGATACCGACGTCTTCGTTGGTGTGGTGGTCGTCTATTTCGATGTCGCCGGTGGCGCGAACTTCCAGGTCGATGAGTCCGTGGGAGGCGATCTGGTGCAGCATGTGGTCGAGGAAGGGGATGCCGGTTTTGGCGGTGCAGGTGCCGGTACCATCCAGGTTGAGGGTGACTTGCACGTCGGTTTCGCCGGTGGTGCGGCGGATGGTGGCGGTGCGTGCCGGTGGCTGTTCTGGGGTGGGGAGGGTTTGGGGGTTGCGGTCGCGTGTTTGCATGGCACTTGCAGGCTAGGGGAGGGCATTACATCCATTATCTACCCTGGGGGTGCTGTCGTCTAGAGGAATTTTGACCTGGGAATTGGGAATTGGCAATTCTAATTCAGAATGCGGCGCTGAGAGGAATTGGGGTGAAAATGAAATAGCCGCCCCTATTGGTGAATATTTTTGAAATAATTGCTAAGCAACACGGCGAAAAATTAAGTTTTATTAATCAGTGGGTTTTGCTGCAGTTTTACCCCTGAAAGTTCCGTATTGTTTCGGATTACATTGGCTGGTTCCGGAGCGTATATTGTTAGATGATGGCCTCGACAAAGCCGGCCAGCAATAGCGGGTAAATTAGGAAAGCAATACGCCCGCGCTCGGGGTCGA
>JALOOK010000285.1 GCA_025454445.1 Oscillatoria sp. Prado101
GTGGTGCCGGGACGACGTTTGCCGGCTGGGAAAAGGGCGCTCCTGCTGCCGGTTTTTCTGGCTCTTTGGCTGCGGGCGGGCTCGGTGAGGCTGTGGGGGCTGGAGACGGAGTGCTGGTACTTTGAGCTTGTTCGCTCCCGGACCCGCCACAGCCACTGACTAGCAGTGCTAGGATTGCTGCTGAAACCTTACATGAAAGTTGGCGCACGATCGATGTCCCCAAAAGGTTTAATTCTAAAATAGCTTCTGACTTGTAGATGCTATAATTATAGGTTAACTGTATAATCGGTAACGGCAGGCAAAAGCGTCCTCTAAATTGAGATTTAGGCTTTTTGTAATAGTTTAGGATGTTGAGAGGGCCTCGGTCGATGATATAATTGACTGGAACATGCTAAAAAAAGAGTGACTGAGTATGGCGCAAGCACCTGTGTCTCCGGTAGTTCTAGTCATTTTAGACGGCTGGGGCTACCGTGAAGCAACGGAGGGAAATGCGATTGCTGCTGCCAATACACCTGTGATGGACAGCCTGTGGGCGGCCTATCCGAAAACGCTAATCCGAACTTCTGGGAAAGCTGTGGGGCTGCCTGAAGGCCAAATGGGCAATTCCGAAGTCGGTCACATGAATATTGGTGCCGGTCGGATTGTCAAGCAAGAATTGATGCGGATTACGGATGCGGTGGAAGATGGCTCCCTGCTGATCAACCCAGCACTGGTGAAAATTTGCCAGCAGGTGCGTTCTACTTCGGGCAAGCTGCATTTGATCGGTCTTTGCTCTGAAGGTGGCGTGCACTCCCATATTAGCCATCTTTTCGGCCTGCTGGAGCTGGCGAAGGCGCAGGGGATCTCAGATGTGTGCGTCCACGCGCTCACTGATGGGCGCGACACTTCGCCGACAGAGGGAGTGGAAGCGCTCGGCAAGATTGAAGAGGCGATGGAGCGCACAGGAGTTGGGCGGATTGTCACTCTCAGCGGGCGCTACTACGCTATGGATCGCGACAACCGCTGGGATCGGGTAAAACGCGCTTACGAGGTGATGGCTCAGGATGGCCCTGGGGATGGCCGCTCCGCTAGAGAGGTAATGCTTGCTTCTTACAGTCAGGGGATCACAGACGAGTTTGTCGTCCCGACTCGCATCGCTCCGGGCGCAGTGGGGCCTGGAGATGGGATAATTTTCTTTAACTTCCGCCCTGACCGGGCTCGGCAACTAACTTATGCCTTTGTGGCTCCCAACTTTAAGGGGTTTGAGCGGCAGCAAATCCTCCCCCTGTGGTTTGCCACTTTCACTCAATATGACGCAGACCTGCCGGTGCTGGTGGCTTTCGAGCCGCAAAACCTCAGCAATATCTTGGGGGAAGTGATTGCCAAGCACCGGCTGCGGCAGTTTCGCACCGCTGAGACAGAGAAGTACGCCCATGTTACCTATTTCTTTAATGGTGGCTTGGAGGAGCCGTTTGAGGGTGAGGAGCGGGAGTTGGTGCCGAGTCCGATGGTGCCGACTTATGACCGGGCACCGACCATGTCGGCCAACGAAGTAACCGATGTGGCCATTGCGGCGATTCAAAAGCGCGTTTATTCTCTGGTGGCGATCAACTACGCTAACCCCGATATGGTGGGCCACACCGGCAATATAAAAGCTACCGCAGAGGCGGTTGAAACTGTCGATAGCTGTCTCGGTCGCTTGCTCGAAAGTGTCAGCCGCGCCGGCGGTACGGCGATCATTATTTCTGACCACGGCAATGCCGAATACATGGTGGACGAACAGGGCAACCCCTGGACGGCTCACACCACCAACCCGGTGCCTTTTATTTTGGTAGAAGGGGAAGGGCTGAAAATCCCGGGGCACGGCACCCAAGTCAGCCTGCGCACCGATGGCTGCTTGGCCGATGTTGCCCCCACGATCCTGGAAATTTTGAAATTGCCCCAACCCCCGGAAATGACTGGCCGCTCTATCATTGTGCCAGTGGATTTTGAGGTTCGCGCTAACCGCACGCCGGTCAGCGTTCGCCTGTAACTGGCACCGGGCTGCTAAAGGGCCATTCTGTTTCTGGCCCCGGCCCTAGCCGTTGATGGCAGAGAACCCCCAGGAGAATGTTTTTATTTTGCTGGGGGATGAATGCCCCGCTCGTGCCTCCAGAATCATAAATAGCTTAAAATACTGTCACCGGCAGGCTGACCGTTACTATCGGGGACACTGCCTCCAGGCCAGTCTCTGCAATCGACTGCCGTGATTGAGTCAAGTAGGGGCGGGTTGACCTGATATGTCTGTCGGTTGCCAACGATATAATTAAACTCGCCCCTGGTAAACCTGTAAAGAGTGAATTAACGAGAAGGCCAAACCGACCATGCTCAGGCTGACCTGAACGTCGAGTCAGGGTACAGGCTCGTTTTCTCTCTCCCTTTGAAAGTAGGGGCGGGCTGAGTCACCTTTCGGGCGCGGGTGGCGCAGGGATATCTGCTCTCCTCGCCCCTGCAGCGCCCCGCATCCTCTCAACAATCTCCTAATATATAAAAATGATTAGCGGCGAGAGTGTCAACCAGACTTCTCTCTTCTGAAGGTCGAGCGGGTCGCCACTCGCGGGCCTACCCAAAAGAATGGAAACTTGAGTGTGAGTATGCTTAATGTCCTGCAAGTCCTGTGGGCAGCTTCTGCCTTAGGCATTATTGTGTTCGTATTGCTGCACAGCCCCAAAGGCGATGGCATTGGGGGCATTGGCGGACAAGCCCAGCTGTTTACCAGCGCCAAAAGTGCTGAAACGAGCCTGAATCGGATCACCTGGGGGCTGAGCGTGATTTTTATGGGGTTAACGCTGATTTTGAGCGCTGGGTGGCTTGGCAAGTAGCTATCCTATTGGGAATTTTGCATGAATAGGAAATTAGGACTCTAAAATCTGCCCTATGCGCTGGCTGCGACCGCAGGCAGTTTTTTTGCTAGCCATTTTCACCAGCTTACTGGTTATTTTTACTCACTCCTGTCTTCTGGCCGCCAAAGCCACTGACGGCTTCTATTCTGCTGTTTTGCCGCTCAGTTCCACTGAGGTGTCTGCGGGGCTACCTCCCCCGCTACCCCACACCCTGCCCCCCAGTTTGGCACAGTGGCGCGCTCCGGCAAACAGCGGCGATTATTTCGAGCGGGTGACAGCGGGGGAAGTGGGCCATTTGGTGTGGTCGCAATTTCCCGTTAAGGTTTATGTGCAGCCACCTGATGGCCACCTACCGGGCCCGCCCTCTGGCCATAGCCGGCAAGAGCAGCGGGTGAGTGCCGTATTGCAGGCGGTGCGGGAATGGGGCGTCTATTTGCCCTTGGAAGTGGTGGCTGATCCAGAAATAGCGGATATCGCTATTTGGCACCGGCAACCGAGCTTGCGTTTGTCTCCCACCGGCACTCCCGAACGCGCCCGCTCAGCTGAAACCCGTTACGAACTCTACATCAGCCAGCCTAATGGCCAGCCGGCTATTCTCTCCCACCGCTGCACTATCTTCTTGAGCCCCAACCAGCAAGGGGCGTACATCCAAGCAGCGGCTCGCCACGAATTTGGCCACGCTCTGGGCATCTGGGGGCACAGTCCCAGTGAAACTGACGCCCTGTACTTTTCCCAGGTTCGCAATCCGCCCCCCATTTCCCCTAGAGACGTAAACACGCTTAAACGTGTGTACGAACAGCCGACGCGCTTGGGATGGCCGGTCAATGTTCCGCTCAGATCCCAACCGCCTGCGGCAACGAGGAGCGTGCCCTGACAGCACACCCCGCCAGTGGGGCGCTCTTTGGCACTTGTCTCAATTTCACCGCAGATATTGACTCGATTGACTCCAGATCGGTTCGGGGAAGAATATGATAGGATTTCAGCCAAAGGCAATTTGCCTCTTGGAGTCAAAGTAATCAGGCGGATGGCAGCGGCAACCTGCCGGCTTTCTTCCAGACTGCGGAAATGCCAGTGTTTTCCCTTAGCCCTCAGGTGACAAGCCCGGGCTCAGGCAGGCAAAGACCGTGAAAACCCTGTGAATTCCCACTGCTTAGCGTGAGTTTTTGGGTTTTTACCACTGTGCCCGCCCTAGAAGTTTTTCTCTTGCTGTCGCCTCAAACCCCGAGAGTCACAGCCCTCACCAGGCGCAACTCCTGTTTTGGCGGTGTCGGCCCAAAGCGCTTCAAAGCCAACAAACACGGGCATTCCCACACTTCGATCGGGCACTTTTCCCACCTACCTGATCAGGAAATGTTAATTTTTCAGACTTACCCACTGTCAGTTTCCATATCTATTGACTAGAATAGCTGCATGGAGTTCGGGTATTTCTCCCGGTGGATTTTGTTACAAACTTAAGTAGTATTTAACAGAATGTAGCTTTTAGCCTTGAGGACTCAAAGGGGGGGTGCCGACACGGGCGTTCCCTTGCCGGCACCAGAGTGGCTCGGAGAAATCGGCTGCTCTGCTGTGAAGGAAGGCGCAATCCGGAGGATTCCGCTACCCCCGACTTGCGGGCTTGAATTTTATCGTTCCGCCAGGGCTGCGACGAAAGCGCCTCCAATCTGAGTGAGGTGCCACCGGCACAACGCAGTCCCCAACTCACCACTCAACAGCCGGCACAACCGGCAGCGACTCGCTCGCCAATAGGGCAGACATTTTAAGGACACAGGGTAAATATGGGTGCGTCAATGATTCTCTCTTGCTGCAGCAACTCAGCTGGCAAAAACGAAAAGCGATCAGTTCCAACTCACTACCTGGAATTGGATGGAAACCGTTAACCAGGACGGTCATATCCGGGTAACGCCTGTAAAATATCCGAGCATCTCGCCAACTTTTCTAGCACACAGCTGAGCTTTCATGGGAGTTCTGGACAAAGCTGAACAAGCGCGACTTCCCGACAGCATCGTTAAGCAGACCAAACAGCGTGCTATTTTTGTGAAAAAGGCTACAATCGGAGAGGTATTGGCAAGCTCCGAGATCACCGTATTCAGTGGCGCTTATCCCCAACCTTTTGGTGGCGCTGATCGCGATGTATAGTTCGGTCAGCTAGCCAGGGGCTGTTCGAGGCACCCGCAGCTTGAAAGACTGGCAACTGGCTAGTCTGTATGGCTCTTAACCGAGCACGCTATTCAGTTATTGACTTATTTATGAAGGAGCATGAGGAACGCGGCATGAACCAGGCTAACAACACACTCGAAACTCTCGCTCGGAATCCGCTGGATATCCGCCAGCCCCAGAGCGATTTAGAAAGGTTAATGGAAGATACAGAAATGGATCTGAGCGACTCCAGCGATCTAGAGGCATCTTTGGAGATTCCGGCTGATGAGGTGGACAGCAAGTCTGGAAAAGGTCGCTCCAGCCGTCGCAACAAACCCCAGGCCAAGAAGAAGCACTATACTGAAGATTCTATTCGCCTGTACTTGCAAGAAATAGGCCGGATTCGGCTGCTTCGCGCTGACGAAGAGATTGAGCTGGCGCGGAAAATTGCCGATTTGCTGGAATTAGAGCGCGTGCGAGAGTACCTGTGCGGCGAATTAGAGCGCTCACCGAAGGATAAAGAGTGGGCTGACGCTGTTAAAATGCCCCTGCCGGCATTTCGCCAGCGCCTCCACTTGGGCCGGCGGGCAAAGGACAAGATGGTGCAGTCCAACCTGCGCCTGGTGGTTTCGATAGCCAAGAAATACATGAATCGGGGTCTGTCGTTCCAAGACCTGATTCAGGAGGGCAGTTTAGGGTTAATCCGGGCGGCTGAGAAGTTTGACCACGAGAAGGGCTACAAGTTTTCCACTTACGCCACTTGGTGGATTCGTCAGGCGATCACTCGCGCGATCGCCGATCAGTCCCGCACTATCCGCCTCCCCGTTCACCTTTACGAAACCATCTCTCGGATCAAGAAAACGACCAAACTCCTCTCTCAAGAAATGGGCCGCAAGCCCACGGAAGAGGAAATCGCTACTCGCATGGAAATGACGATCGAGAAGCTGCGGTTTATCGCTAAATCCGCTCAGCTGCCCATATCTCTAGAAACCCCCATCGGGAAAGAAGAAGACTCCCGACTGGGGGATTTTATTGAGTCCGATAACGAAACTCCAGAAGATCAGGTCGCCAAAAATCTGCTGCGGGAAGACTTGGAAAGCGTCCTCGACACCCTCAGCCCCCGCGAGCGCGATGTCTTGCGCCTGCGCTACGGCCTTGATGACGGGCGCATGAAAACCCTGGAGGAAATTGGCCAGATATTCAACGTCACTCGCGAGCGCATCCGCCAAATCGAGGCTAAGGCCCTGCGCAAGTTGCGCCACCCCAATCGCAACAGCATCCTCAAGGAATACATCCGCTAGCAGGACTAATTGCCAATCCCTAATTGCTTAGCAATTAGCAATTAGCAATTGGCAATTATCAAATCA
>JALOOK010000286.1 GCA_025454445.1 Oscillatoria sp. Prado101
GCGCGGGCGAAATCCGCTGCGATCAGCTGCCGCAATCAGCCTCTGTACGCAGGATGAGTCCATTTGTATAGTCAGTGCCGGCTATTTCCACCTGTAGGGGGATACCGGCCTTGATGTTTTGAATTTGAATAGTAAATATACCAGTTTTCACAGGAGAGAAGTAGTTGCGATTCCCGCTCCGCCCCACAGTCATTATACTTGACTTGCGGGCAGAGTTACAGCCCCGCCCTCCGCTCACCCGTAACTGCCAAACACCCAAAATAATTGCTGCTTTCTTCAAAACTCACCCCGATCCCTAACAAATTTTAATGAAAATAGCCTGAGGCTAGTATTTCGTGCGGTGCGGGGGCAATCAAGGCGCTGGACGGCAGCCGGCACCGGGGCTTGCCGGTTAGCCGACTGCTCATATCCTGTCCAACCGCTTCCTTTCTGAAGAGTTCGGTAGCGGAGCGAAGGCCCACGACAATTGCAGCTTCTTTGCATCCCAGTAAGAAACCCAATCGAGGCGGCCCGGTATGTTATAATGAGAATGTTTATTTTGAAAGGAGAATTTTATGGATCTTGTCCGCATCATCGTCGCCATTATTCTTCCGCCTCTGGGGGTGTTCTTGCAGGTGGGCTTGGGCAAGGACTTTTGGATCAATATCCTCTTGACTTTTCTGGGTTACATTCCCGGAATCGTTCATGCCGTCTGGATCATCGCTAAACGGTAATTTAGAGGCCGGTTATCAGAGAGTGTTTGTCAATAAAAATTGAGGGCTGCCATAAACCGGGTTGGCTGTTAGATCCCGACTAACCTGTCAGTGACTGCAGCACTATTGACCCGGTTTTTCAACCCAACTTACTAAGTTATTTACAAACACTATCTATTGTTAAAAACGCAACTGACAGCTATCAGGTGCTATTACTAATCAACTTTCATCCCTGAAACAAAAATGGAAGCGAATTTTTATAAATCTCTTGGCCAAGGGCAGGCTGTCCCGATAGCCCCCAAAAACATGCCGTTTTTGGAAAAAGTCAGGATTGCAGGTGAGCTGGAGGATATCTCCGACGCCCGGGATCTCGCCCTTGCGGTGTGCCGCACGGTGCGGGAGCTGATGCCGCTGGAGGCGTCCGACCGGTTGGCTGGCGAACTGCAGAAAGTAACATTTCAGGCAGATGACAAACCGCCGCACGATCGGATAGCTTCTTTGTGGGAAGATACTAATCCCTTGGTTCGTTTCTTCCGCCGGCTCCGCCCCGCCTACCAGTGGGAACCGGATATTTCGTTTCGGATTCGCCAAAAAGCCTGGTTTGCCAGCATAGCCGCTCCCGAAGCCGTCATTAAGGCGGTGTTTTCTGCAACTAAAGACGAGCTGTCTCCGGAAACCATTCAGGAGATTGGCAGATTTTTACCGGAAGAAATTAGGCAAATGTGGGAGGGATAAAAATCAATTAATAAACTTCCTGAAAATTCAAATATTTCGCGACTGCAGCGCTGGCTGGATTCACATGGGCGGCAATCTACTGATTATGGTGCTGAACACGATCAACTTTCCGATCCTGCTGGGAGATACAGCCACGGCGATATTGCCTTTGGGGCTGACGATTTCTGTTACCGTTGGGGCGCTGCTGGACATTATAGCAGCAGTAATATTGGGAACGGACATTAAGGCATGCATGCGCATGGCCCCAGGCGCATGGCCCCAGGCGCAGAGGAAAGACTCACAGATGAATGCGATCGTGCCATGCATGCGTTCTGGCCATGCATGCGTTCTGGCCCATGTCCGTTCCCGTGCGTGGCTACTGCTATACCGTCTGGCTTGAGGGTGAACTGACTTTCCGGCACAAAATTGGCGTGATTGGTCCGTTGTGGCGACAGTCCATACCAATCAGGCTGAAAAGTGAGGGGTTGGGAATCAGCCACAGGAATTGCGGATTTCCGCAGGGAACCGCCATCTTCAGGGTGTGCCGGTGTCGCCTGAGATCAGCCGATTCGCTGCCGGTCAATCTGGAAATTGTCCTGCGCCAGGAGGCAAAAGTAGGGTGCGTTGCGCCAGGAGGCAAAAGTAGGGTGCCTTCCCCCCTGGGGAACGCACCCTACCAGTCATTATTATCACTATATTGCCAGATTAGCATATAATTTATAAATCGTGCCAAAAAGCGGGTGCGCCGCCCTTCCAGGCGGCGGGGGATGATTGGCGGCAGGGCCTGCGCTTCCCCCGCTTCGAGCTGGGGCGACGTGCCGGTGCGGCTTGGCGCTGATGTATGTCCACTCACGCGAAAGGATCGATCGTGGAAAACGTCAAGAAGATTAACGAGCAGCTAACTGTAGCAGGACAGCTGACGCCAGAGCAGTTGCAGCAAGCAGCTGAGGAAGGCTACAAATCAGTGCTGAATCTCCGCTCGCCTGATGAGGGGGGATTTCTCAGCGACGAGGGACAGCTTGCTGAAGCCCTGGGCTTGCAATATGTCAATATTCCCGTCAAGCCCAGCGAAATTAATGATCAACTGACCGGCACGGTCTTGCAGCAAATTGACCGGCTCCCGAAACCGGCTCTCATCCACTGTGCCAGTGGCATGCGTGCCGGTATGATGGCATTTATGAATGTGGCAACCCGCGAGGGAATGACGCCAGAGCAAGTGTTCTATCGGGCGCATCAAGTTGGCTTCAATTGTGATGCCAATCCCCAAATAAAGCTGTTCTTTGAACAGTACGTTGCCGCTCACTCAAATCCTGGCTAGCAGGTCAAATAATAGCGGTTTTCATCCTTTGTGAGGTGCTGACAAACCCGGAGATTTAAGAATACGGGTTCTGGATGCCTACTTCATGCAAGTGAAAACCGCTATAGCGGTTCTAAATGATTTGTGAAATCTGTGATAGGCCCGAAACCCGGTTTCTTTGAGAAACCGGGTTTCTACCTTTTCACAACTCGAATAGAAACGCTATATAATAGGATAAACAGGGTTCCTGGGAGTGCGGTGGCAGTGAAATTCTGGCCCTCTGGCCCCAAGGGCAGGCCCACAAGAAGAATGCAAGACCGGCTCTCCAGGTTGGCAGTCAGGGATGCGAGCGCTTACTCTTGGGAGTGGTGGGAAGCAGAGCACGCCGCAGGAGCGCTGTTGCGATACTGTTTCCTTGCTGTTTATTGATGTTCATCTACTTATGATTGCCAACTCAGAGAGCCTGCGCAACCGGCTGCTGCAACTCGACAGTCGCGGCTACAAAGCCTACAAAGACATTCAGGGAACCTACCAATTTCCTGAGTTCACCCTGATTGTCGATTATGTGCAGGGAGATCCCTACGCCGCGCCCAGCAAGTTGCGGGCGATCGTGCCGCAGAGTGTCGCTGGCATCCCCCGCGACTTGTATCGCTCCCGCAGCCGGGAAATGGCGCTGCTCGATTACCTGACTCGCCAGTTCGACAGCGCGGCGCGGGATCAGGGCAGCCGGCGCGGCACCGGCAACAGCGGCTTAATTGCAATCGCACAGCTGGGTCAGGAAGTTCTCGAACGCACATCTGCATTTATTAATGATCAATTTGTCGAAGTGCGCTTTGTGGCAGGACTGCCGGCTGAGGGGCGGCGCATTTTGGGGCGACAAGCGGCTGCATTGCTCTGCGATGATATCCCGCAAATTGTTGACAAGTCTGTCAAATACCGCCGGTTCAACGGTGCGGAAATTCTGCGCCATGTGGAAACTGTAGAAGATGCGGACTGGTTGCGGCAAATGCTGCCGGCGCGAGGGCTGGTGGCTTTTATTGCCGATGGAGCGATTTTACCCCGGCGCAGCGGCGTCGATTCCCGACCGGCACCTGACGCAGTGCCGTTTCAATCCCCACCGGCACTGCGGGTAGAATTTACCTGCCCGAATCGGGGTTTAATTACCGGCATGGGTGTGCCGGCGGGAGTGACTTTAATTGTCGGCGGCGGCTATCACGGCAAATCTACGTTGCTGAGCGCGATTGAGTTGGGGGTTTACAATCACATTCCCGGAGATGGGCGGGAATTTGCGGTGACGCAAAAGGAAGCGGTGAAGATTCGCGCTGAGGACGGGCGAGGGGTTGCCGGTGTGGATATTTCGCCGTTTATCAACCATCTGCCCCAGGGGCGATCGACGACAAGGTTTTCTACGACTAATGCCAGCGGGAGTACGTCGCAAGCAGCGAATATTATGGAGGCGCTGGAGGCGGGCGCTGGCTTGCTGCTGGTCGATGAGGACACGGCGGCAACTAATTTTATGATTCGCGACCGGCGCATGCAGATGCTGGTGGCTAAAGAGCGGGAACCGATCACGCCGTTTATTGATAAGGTGCGCCCGCTTTATCAGGATGCCGGTGTCTCGACAATTCTGGTGATGGGCGGCAGCGGTGACTATTTTGATGTGGCAGATACGGTGATTGCAATGGAGAATTTTCTGCCGCAGGAAGTGACAGATAAAGCGCGAGCAATTGCTGATAAATTTGCCACGGGGCGGGTGCCGGAAGGGGGGCAGCTTTTCGGGCGGATCGCCTCGCGGGTGCCGGTGCCGGAAAGTATTAACCCCAGTCGGGGACAGCGGCACGTCAAGTTAAAGGTGCGCGATGTGGATCAGGTGGTGTTCGGAACGGAAGATATTGATTTGTCTGCTGTCGAGCAGATTGTGGATGTGGGGCAATTGCGGGCGATTGCGGAAGCGATGGTTTACGCTAAGCAGCACTATGTGGACAGCCGGCGCACTCTGGCGGAGATTCTCGATGCCGCGATCGCCGATATTGAGTCGCAGGGGCTGGATATTCTCACGCCCTTCCCCCAGGGCGACTTGGCCATGTTTCGCCGGTTTGAGCTCGCCGCTGCTATCAATCGCCTGCGCACTCTTGAGGTTCGCTGAATTATACCATTTTTCCGCGTTTTCAGGTTTTTGGGAGATGTTTGTAGTTGGGCTGCACGCCCAATCGGCAGCCTTTTTCCTCGTTTTCAGGTTTTTGGGACAGGCGGGACGCCTGTCCTACGCCTGGATGCCGGTAGGGACGCCTGTCCTACCTGGGGATGTTACATTTCTTAACCAAAAATGGCCGCCATTCTTTCCCCACCGGCTCGGCTGCGACGGTATAACCAAAAATGTTAAATTGTCAAGGGGGTAAAATGTAACATTCAGACACAAAGCAGATGGGGGAAAAAAAGTCAAGTGCCGCGCTCACACCGCGTCACAAAATTTATCACCGCCCCCGTGCCGGTGCCGTCACCCCAAAAGGCTAGAAACGTTGCATAATAGAAACATAGGGATTGGAGAAACGATTGCCTCGTCCAATGGCAAGACGGGACTCAAGCCTGAGGAGGTTAGGGATGAATCTAGAACAACTTCTGTAAATCGGTGCTATAATCATAGTGAGAGCGACGAAAAGCAAGTGGGCGCAACGCCACTCTCCCAACGCTTCCCCGGTGTCACGGGGAACAGCACACCGGACTCTAGCGCCGAAGGCACCCACCTTAAGATGTCATTGCCAGAAAAATTGGCGCGACTGAATTGAGGAAATTTTGACGGCAGCAGATTGTATCAGCAACAGAAAGCTTTTGATGTTACCCTGATAGCGAGACAGGGTTTTGGGTGGGGGATTTAGGATTGAAGGAAATCAGATGAAACCTTAGGAAAATAAAGCTTGCAGCTTTTTGTCAGAGAAAGAGAAAAAACAGTTTTATAGCGGAGAGAAGACAGCCGGCGCTGACCGGTTTGGAAAGAGAAGGAGGAAGACAATGAACTGGTTTCGCAAAAGTATAGCGATTTTAGGAATCGCCGCTGCGGCGTTCAGTATAGCACCAGTGACGGCACTCGCGCAAGGAACCCAGAAGCAACCGGTGCAGGTGCGGGTGCAAGTGGAAGTTGAGACAGTAGAAGCGAATGACTTTGTGAAGTTGGCGCGAAACGCCTTTGGGGTGAAAGATTATCAAAATGCCATCTTCCAGGCTAACAGAGCCCTTGACCTCGAGCCGGAGTTGGCGGAAGGCTATCTGCTGCGCGGACAAGCCCGCACCCAACTGGGCCAGCGGCAGCCAGCGGTTAAAGATTTGCAGCAAGCCGCCGTGCTCTACTGGCAGCAAAAGGACAAAGCAGGCTACAATGCTGCTGTTAAATCCTTGTGGCTAGCGAGTACAATATCCCGAGAGGCAATTTCCCAGTCCAATCGTTGAGAGCGCAACAGATGGGATTAATTAAGGTGAGGAAACCCGGTTTATTAAAGAAACCGGGCGGTCAAGAAACCCGGTTTCTTTAAGAAACCGGGTTTCTGGCCATTAAACCGGGTTTCTGGCCACTTGGAACGCACCCCACAAGTTTCATTTGAGGGC
>JALOOK010000287.1 GCA_025454445.1 Oscillatoria sp. Prado101
ATTCCCCGAAGATTTGATGTTTCAAGAAACGTCCAACCAGCAATTTTTTCAGGGTCGCTATGTCCTGCGCCATCCCTTTACCGGCAATATGCAGTGTGAAGCTGGACGGCAATATAAAAAAGCTTTGCCTCAACGATTTGAAGAGGAAGCCCAGACCCTCGCCAAACTTACCGGCTGGAAGATTCAGGATATCCGCAAAAAAATGAATGTCGCTCAAAACGAGCCGGCTCCTTTCTGGAGAAATATTTGGCCTTAACATGCTTTTAATCTGCTTGTTTTAGAAAGGAGGCAGTCGCTTCAGAACTGTGTGCACCGCCACCGATGAAAAATTTTCACGGGGGCGGTGCTTTTCACGGGGGGCCGCTCCTACAAGACTATTTTCAAGTCAGAGCCTCTAGAATATCGTTCCCTATCAGGGAATTCGTCACTATCCGCACCACTCCCAACTCACCTAATCTCTGGAAAACCGGCTTACTGTCCACTGTCCAAGCAACAATATCCACCCCCCGCTCCCGACTCGCTTCAATCAGAGACGGATTCTCCAGCAAAACATTATACTCGCTAATCATCACCGTCTTACCGGCACCGGCTGCCCTCTCCAACTGTGACCTGTACGCCTCAACATTCGCTACAATATACCCCAGCGCCATATCCCCGCACCGCACCCGAACTCGCTCCACAAACTCCTCATTAAAAGACGAAACAACGCACCGATTTTCCCAACCCTCACCCCTGATAGTATTGACAAATTCACTCACTCCTGCATCTGACCAAACGCAGTGCGGCTTCACATCCAGATAGATAAACTTCTTAATCTCCTTCATGGGAACCAAAGCTTCCCTCAAAGTAGGAATCCGCTGACCGGCAAACCGCTCGCTAAACCACGCACCGGCATCCAGCGCCTTCAGCTGCTCCAGCGTTTTATCCCTCACAAAACCGGCAGTGCCGGTCGTCTTGTCCAGTGTGGTATCATGGATAACAACCGGCACCCCATCTCCAGATAGCTGCACGTCGAACTCAATAGAATCCGCTCCGTGCTGCAGCGCCGCAGAAAAAGCCGCCAAAGTATTCTCAGGCGCGATGGCAGAAAACCCCCGATGCGCGATAATCTCAAATTCCATTGCTGCTAGACCTTTTCTTAGATTTGCTTGATATAGCCGGTCTAAATGACAGGCACAACCGCTCTTGGCCCAGAACCCCGGTTTCTTAAAGAAACCGGGGTTCTGAAATTTCCACGAAGGTATAGGACGCGCTATACTTAGCTGAACCGTGGGAACCGATCGCCCAACTTAAACCCAACTTAAACTCGCACGGATTCCCATTTCTATACAAGCCTAGCACAAGCCAAGGCATTTGGCAAGAAACGAAACGAAATTTAACAATCACGATCTTAAAATTAAGACTTATGAACGAGTGCGTCCCGAACGAAACCAACCTCCGCGCCGCCTTAAAAAAAATCTGGGTGTACGACGATTTCAGACCTCCCCAAGGTGAAATCATCCGCAGTTTGCTGCAAAAACGAGACACCCTAACCGTACTGCCCACCGGCGGCGGCAAATCCATCTGCTTTCAACTGCCCGCCCTGTTGCAAACCGGCCTAACCCTAGTCGTCTCCCCCCTGGTGGCGCTGATGGAAAATCAAGTGCAAGAATTGCGAGACCGGCCCAAAAATGCAATACCTCCAGCTGCCCTCCTGCACAGCGAATTGCCATCGCAGCAGCGCCAGCAGACGCTCCAAGCTTTGCAGCGCAACGAGTTACGCTTGCTGTACCTCTCGCCAGAAACCTTGCTCTCGCAGCCGGTGTGGGAGCACCTTTGCGCTCCCGGGCTGACTGTAACCGGCATGATTCTAGATGAAGCGCACTGTCTGGTGCAGTGGGGCGAGACATTTCGCCCAGCATACCGACGGCTGGGTGCAGTGCGACCGGCTTTACTGCAATCCAAACCCCCCGGAACTCAGATAGCAATCGCCGCCTTCACCGCCACAGCGAACCCGCAAGCGTTACAAACCATCCAAAACGTCTTGCAGCTGCAGCAGCCAGAAGTCTTTCGCATCAATCCCTATCGCCCCAACCTGCACCTGCGGGTAAAAATTGCCTGGACGCCAAGAGGACGCCGGCAGCAGCTGTTAAAATTTATCCAAGCTTTCCCCAATAAAGCCGGTTTAGTATACGCCCGCACCAGACGAGACACGGAAACCCTGGCGCAGTGGCTTGCAGAGCAAGGTTATGCCACCGCCGCCTACCACGCCGGCTTGAGTCCAGAACAGCGGCGAAACCTGGAAGCCAGCTGGCTGAGTGGTAAAATCCTATTTGTCGTCTGTACCTCCGCTTTCGGTATGGGCATCAACAAGCCAGACGTGCGCTGGGTGGCTCACTTCCAAGTGCCGGCGCTGCTATCTGAATACGTGCAAGAAGTGGGTCGTGCCGGTCGGGATGGCTTGCCGGCAGAAGCCTTAACCTTAGTCAGCGAACCCACCGGCTGGCTCGACCCACAAGACAAGCAAAGGCGGCAATTTTTTGAGGACAAGCAGCAAGCGCAGTACCGGAAAGCGCTGCAGCTGGCTGAGAAACTGCCGGTGCAAGGTGAGGTGAGTGCCGTGGCGCGGAAGTTCCCCGACGGTGCGGTGGCCCTGTCTCTCCTGCACAGTGCCGGTCGGCTGAATTGGCTCGACCCCTTCCGGTACGAGATAAACCCGTCTGGGCGAGCCGGTGCCACAGATGGGGCCAACACCGGCGCAACCGCTCAAATGACACAGTATCTCAGCACTCGCCAGTGCCGGTGGCAGTTTTTGTTGCAGGCTTTTGGCTTTGCCGGTGAGGCCAAGTCCCTTCGCTGCGGTCACTGCGATAACTGCAGCAGGGGGCGTTCATAACAGTAGACTTCTTGCAAAAATCAGTTTGTAGTGGGGACTTCAGTCCCCAAACCCCTGCAGGCTTCCCTGGCAGCCAGCTGTGGCGCATTTAATTTGCGCTATCCATCTCTACGCCATCGTTCCCAGGCTCCGCCGGGGAAAGCACTTGCTGGGGGCTCTGCCTCCTTTCTACACCAAGCAGATTAAAAGCCTAAAATCTCAGCCGCCTGCTTCCCGCAAGGGTGCCAGGAAGGGGTGGTCGGCTCTGCCGACGGATTCCGCGCCGGTTTGGTTAATCGGCTCTGCCGCAAGCGATTATTAAGAATGGTGCGTGCAATGCGAGTTAATAACGCACCCTGCCATGATAAACTTTTTTTAACTTTTTTGAATAAGTGTAAGTTTATATTGCAAAATACCCTGAGTCCCCTCACCGGCAAGGGGAGCGGGGGAGTAAGACATTTTGAAGATGGGCCAACAGCGAGAGGGAGGTGGAATCAGTTGCAGGTTCTGCATAATTCGCTACTGAATCAAAGGAAATTTTCAAGCTAACCTATTAAAAATAGGTTAATGGTTAATTATCTTTTGAGAAATAGCAGCGCCGACATGTCCCAGATAAAAGTAGCGGGGGAAGATGTGGGTCAGCAGAAGTGCGATCAGGACGCGCCTTGCCTGGGGGCAGCCCCCTGTGGCTACCCTGCCACGCTGTTGGCCCTTTTAGAACACTCCTCAGACGGCATATTTATCGTGGATGTTGAGGAAGATGAGGCCAAAGAGGACGCTGGCACAGGCGTCTCAGATGTGCCTATTACTCCCCGTCACCGCGCCCGCGCCCCAAAAAAAGAAAAAATTCGCTTTGTTGCCGCCAATCGAGCGGCGCGAGAAATGCTCTCAGTAACCACAGGCAGTGTGGAAGGCTTGCGGCTGCGGGATTGCCTCGACGCCCGCAACGCCGGCACCCTGTGGCGGCACCTCAGCCGCTGTCTCAGACGCGCAGCTGCTTCCCGCATGGTAAAGCAGCGCCAGCCAATTGAATGCGTTGTCTACTTTGACAAAAGTGCTGGCAAAACGGGCAATTGCCACACCGGCTGTGAGCGGATTGCCCTCAGCTTAGAGCCGGTGGCGGCGGAAGACGGCAGTATTTGCCAAATTATCGGTTTGTGCCAGAACCTGACAGAGCGCCGGTGCAGTGCCGGTGCACCGGCGGAAACCGCCCCTGCGGTGACTTTTAGCCCGCCCCTGCTGCAAACTGTCACCCGCGCCATTGCCCAAGCCGAGGATTTTCAGAGTGCCTTGAGCGTCACTCTGCGCTACTGTTGCCAAGCCACCGGCTCGGACTTGGGAGAAGCCTGGATTCCGGATGCCGGTGTGCTCAAATGCAGTCCGGCTTGGTACAGCCGCCCCCACCTTGATAAGGGCGGGTTCAGGCGAAATACTGGCCACACAACTCAGGGTGTGGATCGACCAGCCCTCAGCTTGCCAAAGTGGGGGAAAGTACGCCCCTCACTCCTAGAGCAATTCAGGAAAGCAAGCGAGACGCTGACCTTTGCCCCAGGTGCCGGTCTGCCCGGGCGCGTCTGGTTAACCAAACAGCCGGAAAAAATCAAAATCGGGGAGCCGCATCTGTCGGAGTTCTCAGAGACAGCCTTTCTGCGGACGCTCTTGGCTGCAGAGTGCGGGTTCCGAGACAGTTTGGCAATTCCTATCACTGCCGGCGACACAGTGCTGGCGGTTCTGGTGTTTTTTATGTGTGAGTCCTCCGAAATTGCCGGTGCGCTGGTGGAGCTGGTTTCTGCGGTGGCGGCGCAACTCGGCGAGCTGATGCAGCGCCAGCAGGCGGAAGCCGCACTGCAGGAGAGCCAGCGAAAACTCGCTCACCTGATAGATTCACTTCCGGGTATTGTCTTTTCTTGCGCGAACGACCCCGAATGGTCGCTGACATACCTGAGTGAAGGGGTATTGGCGCTGACGGGATATACCAGCTCTGAACTGGTGGGAAAAAGCCGGCTGGTTTCGTATAATTATATCACGCATCCGGAAGATTTGCCAAAAGTTATGCAAGCGATTCAGACGGCAATTGCTAGCAAACAGCCTTATGTGGTGGAGTATCGCATCCGCACTAAATCTGGTGAAGAAAAATGGCTGTGGGAAAAAGGCAGCGGCGTGTTTGATGACACCGGCACAGTGCTGGGAATAGAAGGTTTCATCACCGACATCACGGGGCGCGTCAAGGCAGAAGAGGCGTTAAGGGAAGCAGAAAAGAAATATCGCAGCATTTTTGAAAATGCTGTTGAGGGGATTTTTCAGACTACACCCGACGGGCATTACCTGACAGCCAACCCGATGCTGGCTCGCATCTATGGCTATCACTCACCCGCTGAGCTAATATTAACTCTTACCGACATTGAGCGCCAGCTGTATGTTGAACCCAACCGGCGGCTGGAATTCATGCGCCTGTTGCAGGAGAGCGATGCTGTTTGGGAGTTCGAGTCTGAGGTT
Organism: Oscillatoria sp. Prado101; assembly: GCA_025454445.1. Lineage (GTDB taxonomy): Bacteria > Cyanobacteriota > Cyanobacteriia > Cyanobacteriales > Oscillatoriaceae > Oscillatoria. Next base: position 5,351 of record JALOOK010000287.1, read on the forward strand.
TATCGCAAAGATGGCAGCGTGATTTGGATTTCTGAAAGCGCCCGGGCAATTCGGGACACCAGCGGTGAGTTGCTAGGGTATGAAGGTACAGTGGCAGACATTACCCAGCGCAAGCAAGCTGAAATAGAACTCCTGAAACGGGACAGTTTGCTTTCTGGGGTGGCTGAGGCGATGAATCACTTACTGTGCGACACCAATTACCAGTCAGCTGTGAGCAAGGCGCTGGCAACTTTGGGGGTAGCAGTTGCTGTGGATCGAGTCTGTATTTGGGAGTGCCATGCCGGTGCGGTAACGGGGGAGGCAAATGTCAGTCTGCGGTTTGAGTGGGTGCGCGATGGCAACGACCTGATGAGGATGGTTGAGTGGGTGCCGGTTCCTGGATCGCCGGCACCAGGAAGGAGCGATAAGCAGGAGGGGAAAGGATTTTCCTGCACCCAGTGCCCAATGTCCAATGCCCAGTGCCCAATTCCCGATTCCCAGAAGGCACTTTTGTCCAGCGGTTTGCCCGTGAGTTGCTGTGTGCCTTCTGGGGATGGCTACATCTCGGTGCTGCTCGTGCCGGTGCGGCTGGAAAATCAATTTTGGGGCTATATTAGTTTTGAGGACAGCAAAACAGAGCGCCGGTGGTACAAAAGCGAAGAGTCGATTTTGGTTGCCCTCGCCGCCAGTATTGGGGGTGCCCTGGAGCGCCACCGCATTGAGGAAAAGATCCGGCACCAAGCCTATCACGACCGGCTCACCGGCTTGCCCAACCGGCAGGTATTGGACAGCCGGCTGCCGGTGGCGATAGAGGGAAGCAGATCGAGGCAGAATATGCTAGGGGTGATGTTTCTGGATTTAGACCGCTTTAAAATTATTAACGACACCCTCGGGCACCCAATTGGCGACCGGCTGTTGCAAAATGCTGCCTTGCGCCTGAGAAGCTGTTTGCG
>JALOOK010000288.1 GCA_025454445.1 Oscillatoria sp. Prado101
CCGGTCAAGATACTCTAACGGGTGGTACGGGTGCGGATACCTTCATCTTCCAGTTTGGACAGTCCTCTGTATCCGCGCCCGACCGCATTACCGACTTTGCGATTGGCAGTGATAAAATAGACTTGCTGACGCAAGCCGGAGCAGCTATGAATGCCCCTAGTAGCTTTAGCCGTGCTGCCAATAGCACTGCCACCACCTTACAAAATGTTGTAACTCAAGTGTTTGCCGATGCTAATGGAGCATTAGCCGGCAGCCAAGCTCTAGGGATTAATAGTGCTGCTTTAGTTGTAGCCACAACTGGCTCCATTGCCGGTACTTACCTTGTTATTAATGATGGGACTGCTGGGTTTCAGACGAGTAACGATTTAGTTGTCAACTTAACCGGATATACCGGTACGTTAACCGCTCTGGGCAATATTACCGCTAGCAGTTTCTTTGTCTAACCCTCACATCAAAAGGATGGACTCCGTAATATCTTCAGAGCGAGTGCCCTTTTTGCTAACTGAAAAAGGCGCTTGTTATTGGGGCAGCAGGCTAGTTTTTCAAAAACACAATGAACTGAGAATAAATTTTTGATTCAACACCCGGTTTCTCACCCCAGTAAGAAACCGTGTTTCTGGCCAAAGTTTCTGGAAGGAGATCGATATTTTGTTAGGAAAACCGGTTTCTTGCCCCCGGAATAAACCCGGTTTATCACCCTAGGAAGAAACCGGGTTTCTGGCCAAAGTTTCTGGAAGTAGATCGATATTTTGTTAAGAAAACCGGTTTCTTGCCCCCGGAAGAAACCCGGTTTATCACCCCAGGAAGAAACCGGGTTCAAATCTTAAATCACCGGCACTTCATTTTTGCTGCCGCCGGCTCCTTCGCTTCCGCCCACCGGCGCTCGAACTCCTTGGTATATTCCGTCGCAATACTCGGATTAGTCAAAATCACCGCATTTTCACTATTGCTCTTGTCCGCATTGCGAGAAAAATTGTACGAACCGGTAATCACTGTGCTATTATCTATCACAAATACCTTGTGATGAAACGTGCCCGGATTGCCATCTTGACGCACCGGCACCTTAGCGCAGAACAGCATCGGCAGCTCGCTGTACTGAGTCTCACTCCCCCGCGTTTCAAAAATCCCCTTCACATCCACCCCCGCCTTAGCGCGAGTTTTGAGAGCGTCGCCCAGATTGTCATCCGTGAAAGAAAAAGCCATAAACCGGATGCTGCGCTTGGCACTCTGAATCACCGGCAGCAGCCGGCTCGCCACATCATCCTCAGGCGAAAATAGCACCTGTATCGGAGTGCCATTCACCGTTACCTTTTGAGCTTCTACCTCTGACGGAGACTTGGAATCAAATTTGCCCGCCCACAGTTCAGCAAATTGCCGCTCAAAAATATTTGCCACTTGCGACGAGTCAAAAACAATCACATTATTGTTGTTTCTTTCCGTGTCATTAACCGTCAGATTAGTAGATCCTGTCCAGGCAATTTTCCCGTCAATAACGATAAACTTGTTGTGCATCAAAGCCTGCCTGCCATCATCCTTTAGGGGAATTCCCGCCTTCTGCAGAAGGGCAAATTGCCCGCGCCCCTTTTCTTTGTCAGCCTTCAGCCCGTGTTCGTCATCCGTCACCCACTTGACATCCACACCGCGCTTCTTTGCGGCAACCAGGGCGTCAGCCACTGGCGTCAGATTGAACTCAAATGCGGCGATGTGGATGCTGGTTTTGGCGCTATTAATATAGGAAACTAAAGTTTTAACAATTGTGCCGTTATTTGCGCCTGGATCGGTAAAGTAGATGTGCCACCAAGACGCCTTAGATGGGGGCTTGCCACCGCAGCCGGTGAACAGAGCGCAGATGAGAGCCGCCACCAGCACAGCTGCGACTGTGCGCCTGCCGGGCACCAGATTTTGGATTTTGGATTTTAGATTTTGGATTGGTAGGATATTTCTGGGAACCATGATATGCAACACCAGCAGATTTTTGCACCTCGCGGATTAAAGTCAAGTAACCAATCCTAAATTATAGCGTATCTTACAGTAGTGAGGTACAGAGAAACCCGGTTTCTTAAAGAAACCGGGTTTCAAAGGCCGCAGTTCATACAACTGAGAACCGCTATATCTCATGGCAACTGGGCGTTGCGATCTCCTTCAAGGAGCCGGCGGAGATTGACAATCCAGTCGTTCGGCTCAGCTGGAAAAGGCTCTCGCAAAAATGCCTGCTGCTGTTGCCTGTCGGGCGGCTGGTAATCAGGGTAAATCTTCAATGCTGCTTCCATAACCTGACTGAGAAAAGATTCCCTTGCCCCAGCGTCCATTTCCCGGTAGCCAGCAGCCCACCGGCTCACCTGGCGGATTAATTCCCGAATGGCGGCGAGTTTGGGTGCCATGAATGCCTCAGCCGCTCGATCGTCCAGCCCTGCAGTGGCGAGCGCCACCCGCCGGGACAGGTCGGTGGCCCAAGTGAGGGCAGCGCCGGCAGCCGCATCCTCTAGCTCAGGGGTCAGGGTTTCATTGTCCAGCAGGCTTTCAGCAGCCCAGTTTATCCGTTGCGTGAGCGGGTCTGTCATAGTTAGAGCGATTTTCTCAAAGGATGGAAGACAAGCAAAGTTTAGGTTTGTAGTTGGGCTGCACGCCCAATCCGCATGCGTAGCAACTTGGACTGCACAACCCAAGTTGCTGCTTAAGTCGGCTGCGCCGACTTTCGTGGCGTTCCCAGCCTCGCAGCTGGGAACTAGGGCAACCTGCTGTTATATATGCAGTCAGGGGAGAAGCGGCTCGGTATGAATCCCTCTGGGGGAAACAGACAAAGAAAAAGGGGTTGAGAGTTGGTGCTTGGAAAAGGAATCCTGGAAACGGGATGGAAACGGACACCAAAAAGATCCCAGAGCCGGTGCGCCAAGGACTATCCCACTTTGGCCTGCCCTTGGGCCCTGGAGCGCAGCACCCGACCGGCAAGGAGTAACGGCTCCTGAGTGCTGCACCCCGAGGGGTGCCGAACTTTACCACAAAGGTGCGGTGAGGGAGCGCACTAAAAATCGGCGGCAAAAATCTGGGAATCCCTCAAGTGCGCTACACTGTAACAATTCAACACAGTCCAATGCTCCCTCGCACAAAACGTTAGGATAAATCAGGTCAGATTGAATTGGAGTTTGAGAGCCAACCATTTGTCTGAAGTGCCGACTGATTCAGGGTTCCCAGCCGACATCTTCAAGCTGGACAGCGGGTTAACCGTGATTCACCAACACACGCCGGCCACACCGGTGGCCGTGGTTGATGTGTGGGTGCGGGCGGGCGCAACCCGCGAGCCAGATGCTTGGTCTGGCATGGCGCACTTCCTGGAGCACATGATTTTCAAAGGCACCGACAACATTCCCCCGGGCCTGTTTGACGAGGTGATTGAAAATCGGGGTGGAATGACCAATGCCGCCACCAGCCACGACTACGCCCACTTTTTCATCACCACTGCTACCGAGTACCTGGAAGACACTCTCCCCCTGCTGGCTGAGCTGCTGTTGCACGCCGGCATTCCGGACGATGAATTTGACCGGGAGCGAGACGTGGTGCTGGAGGAAATCCGCCAGTCCGGCGACACGCCTGACTGGCTGGCCTTTCAAGCTCTGATGGAAATTGTTTACCAGCGCCACCCTTATGGACGACCGGTGCTGGGAACTGAGGAGAAGCTGATGCAGCGCACTCCTGAGGAAATGCGCCGCTTCCACCGGGCTCACTACCAGCCAGAAAATATGGCTGTGGTGGTGGTCGGCAGCTTGCCTGCTGAACCGGCGCTGGAATTGGTCAGCCGGTGTTTTGAGGATTTCGCTCCAGTGTCTGTGTGCCCCCCGAGCGAAACGGAAGCGGAACCCCCGATGATTGAAATTCGGCGGCGGGAACTGTATGTGCCCAGACTGGAGCAGGCGCGGCTGATTATGGCCTGGACCGGCCCGGGGGTGGAGCAGCTGCAAGATGCCTACGGTTTGGATTTGCTCTCGGTGCTGCTGGCAGAGGGCCGGTCCAGCCGCCTTGTCCGGGAATTGCGGGAAGAGCGGCACTGGGTTCAAGGCATCAGCTGCAATTTTTCCCTGCAGCGGGAGTCGAGCTTGTTCACTATCAGCGCTTTGCTGGACGCCGAACACCTGGAAGCTGTGGAGGAGGTGATTTGCGTTCGCCTCGCCGCTGTGCACAGAACACCTGTCAGTGATGGGGAACTGGCTCGCTGCAAGAGATTGCTGTGCAATGACTATGCTTTTTCTACGGAAACGCCTATCCAGCTGGCCGGTCTGTACGGGTACTACCACACGATCTCCCGACCTGAATTGGCAATCACTTATCCGGAAAAAATTAAGTCGTTTCACGCAGAAGACTTGCAGCGTTTAGCTTATCAGTATCTATCGCCCTACTATTACGCCGTTACGGTGATCAAACCGCTGTAGGGGGGAAACAGGTGTTAGGGGTTAGGGGTTAGGTGTTAATGGTTAGGGGTTAGGGGTTAGGTTTTAGGTTTTATGAGAAAAGTTGATACCCAACCCCATGCGATGATGCCCCATGCCCCAATCCCGCCGATGCATGCCATGCATGCGTGATGCCCCATGCACCACTCCCGCCGCAGTGCCCAATGCCCAATGCCCAATGCCCAATGCCCACTGCCCAGTTCTCAAATCCTATGAACCGTCACGTTCATCGCACTGTTCTCAACAATGGCATGGTCGTCCTAGTGGTGGAAAATCCCGCCGCTGACATCATTGCCGCTCGCCTCTTTGTGCGTGCCGGCAGTCTTTGCGATCCCCCAGAACAAGCCGGACTGGCTCACCTGCTGGCCACTGTTCTCACCAAAGGCACAGACGAGCTGTCTTCGATGGAAATTGCCGAGCGGGTGGAGTCGGTGGGAGCGAGTTTGGGCGCGGATGCGGCTTCTGATTATTTTTTGCTGAGCGTGAAAACCGTTTCTGCTGACTTTGAGAATCTGCTGGACTTGGCAGGCTCGCTGCTGCGCCAACCGGCATTCCCGGAAGCGGAGGTGGAACTGGAGCGACGCCTCACTCTCCAGAGCATTCGCTCCCAGCAGGAACAGCCGTTTGCCATTGCCTTTGACCGCATGCGGCAAGCTATGTACCAGGGCCATCCATACGGATTCTCCAGTCTGGGAACGGAAGCCACTGTATCTCAACTGGGGCGCGACGACTTGCTGCGCTACCACCAGACCTATTTCCGCCCCGACAATATGGTGATTAGTCTGGCCGGTCGCCTGAAGCCAGAAGATGCCCTCGACCTGGTAAATCAGGTTTTTGGCGACTGGCGGGCTCCGGAAAACCCCCTGCCGGCATTCCGGCTGCCTCCAGTTGTCCCCGCTCCGCGCCAGCTAATAGTCCCCCTGCAGACGCAGCAATCCATTGTCATGCTGGGCTATCTGGCTCCTGCGGTGCTTTCTGAAGACGCAGGCGATATATATCCGAGTGATTATGCAGCGCTCAAGCTCCTCAACACCTATCTGGGCAATGGCCTCTCCAGCCGCTTGTTTGTGGAATTGCGGGAAAAGCGGGGTTTGGCTTACGAGGTGTCCGCGCTTTACCCGACTCGTCTGGAGCCATCCCAGTTTGTCGTCTACATGGGTACGGCACCGGAAAATACCGCCACTGCTATAGCCTGCCTGGGCGGGGAAGTGGAGCGCTTGTGCGAAATCTCTCTCAGTGCCGGTGAGCTGCAAGCCTCGAAAAACAAGCTGCTGGGCCAGTACGCCCTGGGCAAGCAAACCAACGCTCAACTGGCCCAGATTTATGGCTGGTACGAGACTTTGGGGCTGGGGATTGAATTTGACACCCGCTTTACTGAAGAAATTGCTGCCGTCACGGCGACTGTGGCTCAGGCTGCCGCTTGCCGGTATTTCAGGGAACCCTACCTGTCCCTGGTCGGGCCGGCAGCGGCTGTCAACAATCTGTAGCTATGCAATTTAAATGATGAGAATTTAACGGCTGCTGACTTGAGTTCCATCAATTGGGAAGGTTGCCTCTTCTGCAACACCACCATGCCCGATGGAAGGATTGAAAAAGTCAAGTCATGGATGTTGAAGAACTGCTCAGACGGTATGCCGGTGGCGATAGAAATTTGGCTGGGATTGAGTTGAAGTATTCCGCCGATTTATGAAAAATATTAATTTGAGTGGGAGCGATCTGAGTGGCGCTAACTTGGAAGGGGCTGACTTGAGGAGAGTTAACCTGTGCAATGTCAACCTGAGTGGTGCTAACCTGAGGAATTTATATTGTGAAGAAAGTGGATTGATAGGTGCTGACTT